>DCAJ01000102.1:0-2141 GCA_002311455.1 Anaerolineales bacterium UBA1136
TCAGTCTACTGTATTGGTTTTGTTAACCCTCATGGGTTCACTAATGGTATCCTATACTAGGGCACGCGCCGAGGCCCTTGGATTCAAGGCCAACGTAGGTGTAATGACTAGACTAGAAAGATACTTGGTGCTCGCTCCAGCATTACTATTCAATCACCCAGAGATCGCACTGTGGATAATAGCCCCGCTAGCAAACATAACGGCAGTACAGCGTGTCCTACACGTTCGTAAGCAATGGTATAACCGCTAGTGTTACGCATGATTCAACATAACATCACAACCCTTAATCCCAACAGTTTTGGATTAACACTTGTTTTAGTGCAACATAATATTGCAATCTTCCAGACCAATACACTAAATGTCCAGTAGCACTCTTTTCGATTAGGAAACAGGTACAATAGCTCAAACAAATGTCAATCGATAATATAGGAATTCACCTTGGACCTCTATATCTAAGGTTTTATGGAATAATAATCGTTACGGGTGCATTAGTAGGCGGATACCTGTCCGCCCACGAAGCTAAAAGACTAAACCTTAATCCATCATTTGTATGGGATCTACTAACTTGGCTGTTATTGGGAGGAATAATAGGTGCAAGGCTATATCATGTTATAACTCCATCACCTAGTATGATGCCTGCAGGCACTCCTAATCCCTACTTTGAAGACCCAGTTAAGATAATACAGATATGGAAAGGAGGACTCGGAATACCCGGAGGATTATTGGGCGGAGCTCTGACTTTGTGGTTATATACCAAAATAATGAAACAGAGCTTTCCAGGTTGGGCTGACGTCATTATGCCAGCAGTATTACTTGGACAAGCAATTGGCCGCTGGGGAAATTTTGTTAACCAAGAATTATATGGATTTCCGACCAATCTACCCTGGGCTATCTATATTTCACCAGAACATCGAACAGAGGAATACCTAGAGTATTCTAACTTTCACCCACTATTCTTGTACGAATCAATTCTCAATACGCTTGGATGCATATTACTGTTGTGGATTAGTCGCAAATACAAAAACAACTTAATTCCAGGAGATATTACATTTGGATATTTTGTAATATATCCATCTATAAGATTCCTGCTGGAATTCATACGAGTGGATAGCAGCAAGATCGGAGCTATTAACGCAAATCAGACGTTGATGGCTATTGTAGCCCTACTATCCGTTATAGCGCTAATATATCGGAAAAGGACGGCTAGGCAGAATACAGTTTAGCATGCTACGTATAATCCCAATTTTACAAGACTTGTGATTAGTAGAACAATGGTAAAATTTTGGTAATGTGGAACGATTACTCTAATACAGTAAAACCTTCACAAGGTTAATAATGATTAGAACTAACTACACAAGTGATGAATCCTACTTTGGAGCAATAATCACCACTTTAGGTAACGAAATAAGCAAAGATGGTAAAGCGTCGGACCCAGAACTACTAGGCAAATCTATCCCCGATGTATTGCCAATACTACCCGTACGAGGCATCGTCGTATACCCTCTTACTGCTGTGCCATTGACTGTGGGCCAGCCTCGCTCAGTAAGTCTGATAGATGCGGTAACTAAAGACGATCGAATCATCGGTCTTGTAACAAGCAATAATCCTGATCTCGAAACTCCTGGACCTGACCAACTCNNTGCATCGACTCATGAAAACGCCTGACGGTACTATCCGCCTGCTTGTCCAAGGTATAGCGCGCATTCGTATAGGAGACTACGTAGATACTGACCCTTATTTGAAGGCACAAGTAGAATTAGAACCTGAAGCACGAGAAACAGGAATAAAAATAGAGGCATTAGTTCGTACAACAGTCAAACAATTCAAAAAACTTGCCCATCTAGTGCCGTCAATCCCTGACGAAATGATACCAACTGCACTAAACATAGATGATCCTCGCCAACTAGCCTATGCTATAGCAACATATTTGCGCATAGATCTTGAATTAGCTCAGGAATTACTTGAACTTGATCGAGTGAGTAAAAAATTAAAGAAACTCCTGACAGTGCTTGGAAGAGAAATAGAAGTGCTGGAGCTAGGACATAAACTTCAGAAGGATGCTCATACAGAAATGGAGGGCATGCAACGTGAATATTTTCTCAGAGAGCAACTTAAAGCAATACAACGAGAGCTAGGCGAAG
>DCAJ01000102.1:2195-11114 GCA_002311455.1 Anaerolineales bacterium UBA1136
AAGGAGACGAACAAACACTTGAGATTGAAGAATTCAAAACTAAAATATCCGACGCTGACATGTCTAATGAAGCTCACAAAGAAGCCACACGAGAGCTAGGACGTCTGTCAAAATTACCTACTGCATCTGCAGAATATGGAGTAATCCGAACATACCTGGATTGCATAACTTCATTGCCGTGGACAGATGTAACAACTGATAAGCTTGACGTTGAACACGCCCGAACAGTACTAAATGAAGACCATCATGGTTTAGATCAAATCAAGGAGCGGATATTGGAATTCCTAGCAGTAAGAAAATTACGCCTAGATAGACGCGGAAACAAGACCACAAAGTTATTAGACCATATCCGGCATGAACGAGAAGGTGTGATACTATGCCTAGTAGGACCACCTGGCGTCGGCAAAACATCACTAGGAAAATCAATAGCCAGAGCCATGGGACGCAAATTCATACGCATGTCACTTGGGGGAATACGTGACGAGGCTGAAATCCGTGGCCATCGTCGAACATACATTGGAGCTATGCCAGGCAGAATTATTCAGAGCATTCGGAGATGCGGATCCAAGAATCCAGTTTTTATGCTAGATGAAATCGACAAATTGGGCGTAGATTTTCGAGGAGATCCTGCCGCTGCGCTACTAGAAATGCTTGATCCTGAACAGAACCGTTCTTTCCGTGATCATTATTTAGATGTTGACTTTGATCTCTCTCAGGTATTCTTTATTACTACTGCCAATATGCTAGAGACTATCCCACCACCACTCCGAGACAGAATGGAAATCCTACAGATGTCCGGATACACTGAAACTGAGAAAACCAATATCGCACAAGACTATTTAGTGCCTCGACAGATTTTCGAGAATGGCTTACGTAAAAAGGAAATCAAATTCAATACTGATGCACTTGCTAATATTGCAAGATATTACACAAGAGAAGCAGGAGTGCGAAATCTAGAGCGTAAAATAGGACAAGTATGCCGGAAAGTAGTTACTCGTATTGCTTCTGACAAATGCAAACAAGTCACAATCAACCTAAAAAGAGTTAAAGAATTTCTAGGAAGGCCAGAATTCTTCTTTTCCGAAGAGGTGGCACAACGCACCGCAATACCTGGAGTAGCTACAGCAGTTGCATGGACGCCATTTGGGGGCGATATACTATTTGTTGAGGCCACCGAAATGCCAGGGGAGAAAGGCTTCCGATTGACCGGACAACTTGGTGAGGTAATGCAGGAATCTGCTCAAGCAGCACTGTCTTACATAAGAGCAAATAGCGACGCACTTGGCTTACCATCAACTCATTACCAAAACCACGATATACACATACACGTCCCAGCAGGTTCTGTACCTAAAGACGGTCCTTCAGCAGGCATAACTATGGCTACTGCACTTGCATCTCTGTTCTCTCAGCAACCAGTCAAACCTGATGTGGGAATGACTGGTGAGATTACCCTCCGAGGACAAGTATTACCAGTTGGCGGAATTAAAGAAAAAGTACTTGCTGCCCATCGAGCTGGATTAACTACTGTAGTACTGCCTAGGCGCAATGAAAAAGATTTAGATGATGTCCCAAACGAAACGCGCAAGAAACTGAGATTCGTTTTAGTTGATAGAGTTGAGGAGGTATTTGCAGAGGCACTAATAGCTAAATCCACTCCCATAGCAAGCACGCAAATAAAACATCAGCTTGAATCATAAACCTTCTTCACCTAAGCGTCACTGGCGCAAAGTAGACCTTCATATACACACACCAGCGTCATTCGACTATCATGTTCAAGATGTTAGCTATATTGACATTCTTAAACAGGCCCACGACAGGAGCCTGGACATAATTGCTTTTACTGACCACAATACTGTCGCTGGCTATAGAGCAATGCTAAGTGAAATAGAAGATCTAGAACTACTCGAAAGACTCAATCGGATGGATGATAGCGAGAAAGGTTTGCTACAGGAGTATCGTAAATACCTTAGTGAAGTCTTAGTGTTACCTGGATTTGAATTCACTGCTACTTTTGGCTTTCACATCCTGGGAATATTCTCTCCCGATACACCAATCCGGTCCATCGAACATGTGCTACTCAATCTAAATATACCAGCCGCAGACCTGGATGAAGGATCTTCCACCATCGGTGCGAGTATTGATGTGCTTAGTGCTTACAAACAAATTACTGAGGCTGGCGGACTGACAATCGCAGCACATGCTAATTCTACTCACGGAATTGCCATGCGAGGATTCAAGTTTGGAGGTCAGACTAAAGTAGCTTATACGCAAAACGAAAATCTTTATGCCTTAGAAGTTACAGATCTAAGTTCAACCAGTCGACGCTCTACCGCAAGATTTTTTAACGGATCCAAGCCTGAATATCCACGCCGGATGCATTGCATCCAGGGATCCGATGCCCATGGCCTAATTCAAGATAGCCAAAGCACAAATCACCACGGAGTCGGAGATAGAATCACCGAAATGCTACTAGCAGAAGTTAATTTCAATTGTCTAAGAGACCTACTACGTAGTCCTAATTTTAGCCACACACGTCCTTACCGTGGCACAAAGCGTGAAATTGATTATGTAAAATCAGCGCAACAAGAGGGAGCAAGTATCATCCAAAGCTTCCATCCTAGGATAACCAAACGCGGCGGCCATCTGTTTTCTGTGATTTCAGATGTGTGTGCTATGGCAAACACTAATGGTGGAGTCATTTTTATTGGAACATCCAGCGACTCCACTGCACCGCATATTGGAGTGACAAATTTGTCACGCACTATTGGAACCCTTAAAGGGGAACTTAGTAGACGTATCATACCATCTCTAAGTTGCTCGATAGACACTCTGACTAGCCGTGGCAAGAAGGTGTTACGAATAAATGTGCCACGAGGNNGTAATAAGGTGCTACGAATAAATGTGCCTCGAGGAGATGATCCGCCCTACGCTATCGACGACAATAAAATATTTGTACGGGATGAGTCAGAAACTACTGCCGCTGTACGGGACGAAATAGTACAATTGACTCGTTTAGCTCGCGACAAGAATAAGACGCATTCTGAACTAATACCATCAGAACCAGAAAAGAAGTCAAAATCCTCAAGAGCTGGGCCGCCTAGAACAGGAGTAGAGATAGTTGCTACTGAAGAGCGTGATGGAACCAAATACCACACCATGCGTGATTTGCGCAATGGCAATCAAGTAAAAAATGTGACTCGCGCCTCATCTAGGCGACTATGGCACTATGCCATAATGCAGAGAGAAACCGATCTAGACATGAAAGAACTCAAGGTGAAATGGCAAGGAAACCTTGGTTTTATCAAACATTATAGGAAAGGGCCAATTACTCGAACAGACTTATGTCAAAGAACAAAAGATGGCCGCATACGCATATACTATGGCGTAACAGAAGACGGACTACATGGCCCATGGCGAAAAGTCGCGAATACCTCAAAGTAAAGTGAACAAACTAAAAGCCGGTGAACGTCCGACTATAGCAGTGCTGACAGTCAGTGACAGAAGTGCACATGGTGATCGAGATGATCTTAGCGGTCCAGCAGTCATCGAATCCATCCAGACCTTGATAGGATGGGATTGCACAGAGACAGCAATAGTAGCCGATGATACCAAACTAATAATCTCACAACTTGTTCGCTGGGCTGATGAAGACAAAATCAATCTAATCATAACAACCGGCGGTACTGGCCTATCGGCCCGAGACGTAACCCCCGAAGCCACTCTTGAGGTGATTGAGCGAGAAGCCCCAGGCCTGATGGAAACAGTTCGAGCTGCTAGCCTAGCCATAACACCTTATGCCATGCTGTCCAGAGCAGTAGCAGGTACACGGAGTCAGAGCTTAATCATTAATCTTCCAGGCAATCCTAAGGCTGTACATGAAGCACTGGCAGTACTTGCGCCTGTACTACCACATGCATTAGAGCTAATGACAGATCATCACGCTAATAAGCACCATTCTCGTAGACCAGTTTTTGATCCAGAATAGCCAATTATTGCTTACAAGAGTTCTGGGTTAGTAGCTTAAGCTGATGCTAGCTCGCATTCATAAAACAAACCTCTATTCCAACGCAATTGGTATATCCATAATATTACTAGCTACTGTTGTATTTTTTTGGCCAGTAATACTAGGTGGGAATTGGCATATTCCTCACGCAGGAGGCGATCTAGAATCATTCATATGGCCCACCTATAGATTCGCGGCAAAAAGCATACATTCTGGCACACTACCACTATGGAACCCTTATCTGTATTCTGGATCACCATACGCTTCCGACAATCAGTCGGGATTGTTTTATCCGCCCAATTTAATACTTGCAATATTTCCTGATGTATCCTATCGAGCTATTGAATGGTTAGTCATCCTGCATGTTTTTATCGCTGGAGCAGGAATGTACTATGCTGCTAGATATCAACACCGCTGTACAACTATTTACCCTCCTTTGGCAGCCGCGTTAGCCTTTCAATTCTCATCAATATTTGTAACACATGTTGGTAACCTAAACATAATTGCCAGTGCTTCATATCTTCCATGGGCATGGTTCTTTATGCAGCGTCTCCGCGACACACAAACATTTAGGTCAGCCAGCATGGTAGCAGTACCATTATCCTTATCGATATTCTCTGGACATGCACAAATTTCGCTGATTGTTTGTATAGCAATGTTCACATATTCTGTATGGGAGCTAAAAGTATCTGACCAAAAACTAAAATGGCTGTTACTCATAACATACACTGCCGCATTAACCATTGGGCTATCAGCAATTTCCGTTTTCCCTTCTATTGAGATGTCCCAATACACACACCGTGCAAGTTACACATACGAAGAAGCATCCCGTTTTAGTGTACCCTTAGAAGGCCTTGCAGGAATAATATCACCACTATTATACGGACGTGGTGCGCAACACTTCTGGCCTGGTTGGGACCGAGTTGAACTAGGTTTTACAGGATTAACGACGTTGTTCCTTGCAACCTTAGGACTGCGTCACGGAAAGCGACAGACATCCCTATTAATAATAGCGGCTATAGGACTTATAGTAGCACTTGGTAATGCTACGCCTGTACACAGATTAATGTATGATTACTTACCTGGCTTTTCGCTATTGCGTGTACCCGCCAGATTTATTTTACTAACAAATTTTAGTATTGCAATGCTAGCATGCTCAGGATTATATTACTGGCAAACTAACAAAATAAATAACAAAAACGTCTGGAACACCGTATTTACTATAAGTCTACTTGCGATCACAGTACTTCCCTTAGCCTGGTATGCCACTTCTCAGAAATACCCTAATTCCGCACTGAACACTCTTCCAATATCATTATTGATTTGCTTTATTACTTTGGGGTCCAATGCTATTATTGGTCATCGATGGACTATATTATTGCTTGCTATTGAATTGATTGGATTAGGAGCTTGGGTTGAAACGGATTACCGTCATCCTGAAGCAGGATACATAGAAGGACCAGCTGTACAATACCTCAAAAACCAACCTGGGCCCTATCGCATAGATGTGGCCGCCAGCAGTTGGCAACCGGACGCACCATTAGTTCATCAGATAGAGTCAATTAACGGCTTGCATAACCCTATGATACTTGCACATTATGACAACTACTATTGGTCTGTAAAACATCGTGGCTCCCCACAATACAACTTCCTTAACGCAAAGTTTCTCGTAACTGATAAAGGGGAAACTGCTGCAGACTCCACCTTCGTGCCTGTATACGATGGAGACAGCCAAGTCGATATATATCTTAATACAAATTCGTTAGCTCGAATAAATCTAATTTATAGCACCATCAATGTCGATAACGAACAGGACGCATTTGATGCAATCCACAGCTCTGATTTCGACCCCCAACGTGAGGTTGTGGTTCAAGATGGCATGAAACTCAATAGTAGTACCCAAGGACCAAGCTCTCTAAGTTACAGTCTTTACAATTCACACTCCCGAACAATTAACGTCTCTACTACAACAGACGCATATCTAGTGTTTAGCGAAGTATGGTACCCGGGATGGTCTGTGACGATTGACGGAAACCCATCACAGTTCACAAGAGCCAATTTTGCATTTCGATCAGTATATATCCCTGAAGGAGATCATATAGTCCATACTGAGTTCAAGCCTCAAATTTGGCAAATATCACTTGGACTATCCGTGTCTGTACTAATAATCCTAATATGTACCTTGAGTTCACAATATTTGCTACCGCAACACCAGAGCAAATGAATACTAAGTTAACTTCCCGCGCATACCTTGTATCAATTATTCTGCTCGCAGGCCTACTGCGCATGACATTGCCTGGCCTGAGCGAGTTCAAAGCGGATGAAGCTCGCCTCTATGCATCATCACTAAATTTCGTAAACACTCTAGAAATACCCATTCATGGTATCTCTTCCTCAATAGGCATACCCAATTTCCCTATAAGTATTTGGATATATGCAATTCCACTCATGATATGGAGACATCCTTATTCAGCAACTATGTTTACCGGGCTATTAAACACTGGTGCCGTAATTATCTGCTGGTCTATCACGAAACGCTATTGGAATACACGCACAGCAGTAATAGCCACCATGTTATTTGCCACAAGTCCATGGGCTATTATTTTTTCCAGAAAAATATGGGCACAGAATACACTTCCAGTCTTTGTTTGTGCCTGGGCACTTTCTGGACTGATAGCATGCCATGGGCGTCAAAAGTGGCCAACTCTTCTCCACGGACTGTTAATCGGATGTATACCTCAGATACACTTCTCTGGACTTGCTCTAATCCCAATTAGTCTAATAAACTTAGTATTATGCCGAAAAGAAATTGAATGGAAATGGCTTGCTATAGGAATTATCATTTCTTTATCAACGGCAGCACCATTGGCAATTCACTTGACCAATAGTGACTGGAACTCAATTCTAGGGCTGCTTTCTAATTCATCAATACCTAGTAATACAGAATCAATAAAATATTATTGGATACTTAGTACAGGAAGTGATATACATTCACTTACAGGCCCAACCAACTATAAAGATTTTCTATCATCGATACCCAACTACAGCACGATATACTGGTTCTGGACAACACTAATTATCATAGGATGTCTTAGCCTCATAAAAAGTAATGATCACTTGCCATCTGTAGCACCACGCACGTTGCTATCCTGGCTAATAATCCCACTACTCATACAATACATAAGCCCATATGATGTGCACTTACATTACTTCATTGTGACCTTTCCAGTGCAATATATAATTGCAGCCATAGGCGCAAACCAACTATTCGAAATTATCAGAACTCGTATTGTCCACATAAGTGGATGGGCCCTAGTACTTGCTAGTGCATCTCTGCAGGTATGGGCTGTAGTAGCCTTATTGCAATTTATATCTCTATACAACACCCCAAATGGGTTCGGCACACCTCTGTCAATGACAATGAATGCCGTAAACAAGGCGCAAGATATCTATACAGAGAATGAGCTAAGTGAAGTTTTGATAATAGGCAACGGAAATGACCCAGAAGTACACGAATTCCCAGCAATATATGATGCATTACTAACTCAAATACCACACCGTTTTGTAGACTGGAGGTATACAAATGTAATACCCAGGCTACCATCAATAGCACTATATAGACAAGACAGCAGCCAACAAATTGGTTACAACTATTACCAAGAACTATCAGACAAGAAATCGTACTTTAGACTACGGCAAGGTGAAGGTACTATTGCAGTTGCAGAGTTATTAAAACCCCAGGATGCAACAATTGATTTACGCCAATTTGCGCCTCCACGTAGATTAGCCAATGGTGTAACCATATTAGGGTATTCTCCTATTACAATACATGGCGGTTTGGAATGGATGATACATTGGACTCCCGGAAATACATCTGCTGCTGATTACCATTTTTTCAACCACCTATATGACTCAAACGGCACAAGAATCGGACAGTCTGACGCAGCTTCATACCCTGCCTATCAATGGAAAGATGGCGATAGAGTAATAAGCTTCTTTTCAACAAGTGTAGATACGGAAGTAAAGTTCCTAAAAGTCGGAATGTACACCTATCCAGACATGCAAAACATATTTTTTGTGGATGACTCAGGAAAACCTGTGAGCTCCGAAATTACTAGCATATGGCGCTCAAATTAAGTGTGATCACTAGAACTACATCCAAAAGATAATAAATCTATTTTCAAGCAAACAAAGCAAGTTGCATATTACAGCAACTTGCCTATAGCCACGCAAGTATTACGTTAACTCTATTCTTTATCTTCAGATTCGCCTGGCAATTCTATATCTAGTGATCTCAACGCCTTCTTTAGGTCTATAAGACTTTTACGTCCAAAACCAGATATTGATAGTAAGGATTCTTCTCCGCCCTCACCTAGTCTTTCTATCACATCTTCAGCATTACCAATATCAGCGTTCGACAAAGCAGTCAGAGCCCTTTTACTTAACCCTAGTTCCAATAACTCAATGTTAGCAGCTACTGCCTGAGGGAGGACGGTTCCCTCATTTTTTGCTACATGTTGCTGCCGAGCCTCTAGCTTCCTGTAGAATCTCTCCACCTGACCTTCAGTATCAACTATCCTCTGTTCACCTGTGTAGAAAGGATGACACTTGTGACACAAATCAGTTTGAATAGATTCCTGTGTTGATCCTGTAACCCAAGAATTGCCGCACGAGCAAGTTACTGTTGCTTCAGGAAAATAAACGGGATGAATATCAGCCTTCATTTATCTTACAGGTCCTCCTACTGCACGTCCAGAGACATGACCGATACTTTTTTCTGCCCAGTAGGCATGCGATCAAAAACAACATGTCCATCTGCTATAGCATAAAGAGTGTAGTCCCTACCAACTCGGACATTATTACCTGGTTTAATCTTAGTGCCACATTGCCGCACTAATATGTGTCCAATACGCACC
>DCAJ01000102.1:11184-12753 GCA_002311455.1 Anaerolineales bacterium UBA1136
ACCAATACGCACCTTTTCACCACCAAATTTTTTTACGCCCAACCTTTTTGATTTACTATCACGTCCATTTCGACTTGATCCGCCACCTTTCTTATGTGCCATACTAAATTCCTCGTTGCTACCTATGTGCTAATCTTGTCTATCTGCACTCGCGTGATTTCTTGTCTATGCCCTTGTTTCCTACGATAACGCTTTTTTGGCTTATATTTAAAGACCAGCGTTTTAGAGCCCCTCTCATGAGCTAATATTGTGCCTTTTACGCTGGCACCCTCCAACAAAGGCGTACCAACATGGATTTCATCATTATCAGATATGAGCATTGCAGGAAACTCAATCTTGTCTCCCTCTTTTTGCGGAAGACGATTAACTGTTATAACTGACCCTTCCTCTGCCCTAATCTGCTGTGAGCCAATTTCAAGTATAGCAAATTTCATATAAGCCTCTGCCCCCTATACATGATTGTACCCCGACTTAGCGGGGCACCGGCAAAATTATACTAGCGTCAATCATCATTGTCAACAAACAAGAGTCCTGTACGATTGATGTTCTTAGCAACAATACCCATGTGTTCCAACACTTCACTAGGTCTACCAGTTGCTCCAGGACATGCTGATAATCGCATAAAAATCCTCTCTGGTACACACTCTTCATCCATAACATCTATAAATTCAATTAAAGGCCGCATATCGTAGTCTCTACCTCGACGCCTCCGAACTATAGCCTCCATACTTAGGAGATTATCTATCATGTCTTGAAGTAATGAAGTACCAATATGTTCTTCCAGCTCAATCACATATTCTGCAGCACGCAATCTTGACTGTAAAGATTTCTCTTTAAGGCCAACCTCCTCTATCTCAAGCACTTTTATACTAATTGGCAAATCCGGTTTCAATTCCTTCATCAAAGTATCAATTACAATTACATCCAGCATCCATACATCTAGTATTTCACATTCACTAATAGTACCCAGCGGTAACGCTGAAGCTAATTGTATTCTAGGCTGGGGATTATAACCCTGCGAATAGGCTATAGGAACGCCCGCCCGCCTCAATATTCTAGCTCAGGTTCTATGCAAATCTAGGTTGCCTATCCAACGCACTTTGCCAAATTTGGCGAAGGTAATACGTATCCTGTGCATGTTACATACTATAATACCTCGACATGATCGACTCTGTCTACAAGCGTATCCCACAGCTTTTATTATTGGTCTTATCCCTGATAATTGGCATATTGCAACTTGACAAGACAACAGTAACTCAAGGCCTTAAAGCAACCTATTTCAAAGATGGGGAGTCAGGTGTCCCACAAATATCTCGTATCGAGAGACTCGCAACTATCAACAGCAACGATCACTATGGAGTCAGCGACCGTTCAATAGATGTCCAATGGGAAGGTTATCTATGGTCTGACAAACAAGATACCATTCATCTATCTGTACCAACTTACCTCGATGCACATTTGGTATTAAATGGCCAAACTGTCATTGATTCAATGGCAAACAAACAAGGACATTCCAAAAGTATACAGGCGGATGTAAATCAGGGACTAAACCCCATAATGTTTGGTCTT
>DCAJ01000102.1:12768-16578 GCA_002311455.1 Anaerolineales bacterium UBA1136
CTATCCCATTCCCGTTTGGAAGACACATATTTTTCTAGTGGCTTAAAGTGGGAGACCAATATGGGTAGCAAATTAATTCCAACAAGATATTTATTTCCATCACGTTTGAATGAAAGGCAGGCATTCTATGCCGTAGCATCACGGTATTTACAGGATATTTTGACTTGGACAACAATCTTGATCATCGCAATTGTAATAATTACAATATTATTCAGAAACTTGCGCTCTTGTAATAGAAACGAAAAGTTGTCCTTAATATTAATAGTGATATTAGCACTCATACTTCGATTTATCTATCTAAACGATCTGGTCGTCAATCTTCCAGGATTTGATGCTCTGCCTGATGGTTCTGACCAACTAGTATACGAAGCCGATGCCCGAGATTTAATGCGTGGTTTATGGCCGCGAGATGAGGATTTCTACAGACAGCCAGGTTTTACTTGGTTATTAGGCACGATACACTTAATCTTTGGAGATACTCTGAGGTCATTCCAAGTCCTCCAGATAATTAGCGGGTCTTTATCCACACTCGCCATTTACTTTCTAGGCAAGAATATATTCAATTCTTCTACTGCTTGGCTATCAGCCATTCTCTGGGCAACATTTCCTTTGCTAATATTCTACGATACACAATTACTAACCCATGCTATAG
The DNA here is from genome assembly GCA_002311455.1 of Anaerolineales bacterium UBA1136. Taxonomy (GTDB): domain Bacteria; phylum Chloroflexota; class Anaerolineae; order Anaerolineales; family UBA11657; genus UBA11657. The sequence continues at coordinate 13,421 of DCAJ01000102.1, forward strand.
AGGCTCATTTAACTGTTTGGATACTATGCGCATGGTGGTCTATCACAACATCAAGAAACTGTATATCACTTACGAAATCCACCTGGATTATCTGCGCACTTCTAGTTGGTATAGCATCCGTTATCCGCCCAGCATTCTTAGCATTACTTCCCTTGATACTACTCTCGCTTAAGTCTCGACTAGGCACATCTAGATTGCCAGTCAAATTTGCTAAACTTATCACTCTAGCAGCAATAACATTTATCCCAATCTTACCAGTCACTTACCATAACTATCAACATAGTGGAAAATTACAACTATTTTCTGCCAATGGCCCAGTGACATTGTACTTAGGCAACAACCGAGATTCAGCTGGGATAGGCCAATACTCGCCAGCATTCCTAGCTACTCATAAACTAGTAAATAGAGGAAAAACCACATTTGTCAAACAGACTACAAATGACATCCTTGATGAACCTCAACGTTGGATAGGACTTATGATTCGAAAGATGGCTCTTTACTGGGGCAACTTAGAGATACCTAACAATGTTGATTTTTACACAGAGGGCACAAGTATTTCTCTACTACTGAGATATTTGCCAGTGCGATTTGGCATCCTTGCAGCAATAGGATTTACAGGCATTATATTAGCTATTATGCAATCTACAATAAGTCGCCCAGGAAAATTGATGGTCTTATCTGTCGTAGGAGTATTATGTATCACTACAGTAATGTTTCATGTGGTTTCTAGATTTCGGGTACCAACATATGGACCATTAATACTATTTTCTGCTTTTGCCATTGCTGACACTGCTAAACAAATAATAAATAGAGACACACAAAAACTTGCCAAGTCAATGGGTGTACTAGTAGTAAGTGGTGCAATAGTCTTCGCGCTTCCTCATCTTGCTGATAATAGTGTGCCTTTACCAGTAGAAAAGCACATTCCTAAAGAAAGCACTATTGACAAAATATCACTTGGCAACAAGTTGATCCTGGAATCACATAAATACACCAACGCTGTTGAGCCTGGAGAGCCTCTATTTGTAACTCTTTACTGGTCTACTACTGCCCCTGTTTTAACCGAATACTATGGTTCAGTGCAATTAATAGATCATAACGGAAATAAAATAACACAGACGGATCATAAACTTGGTGGAGCCTCGTTTCCTTATCACACATCGAGCTCCTGGAATACAGACAAGGTTGTACGTGACCAATACCTGATATTTACTCCAAAAGATCTAGCAGTCCCGATTGCACTCGATATACTTGTAGTGGTCTATGACAAACACACAGGTGATCGGCTTGGAGAAGCTGTTATTGATCGTGTAGCCATAACAAATAAACAGACTCTAAATCTATCTAATGCCGTCACCAAAGTAGGCGCTCGATTGGGTCCTGCATCATTACATGGATACGATTACGAAATATATGACGATACCTTAAGCCTAACTCTATATTGGAATGCAATAGAATCGTCATTAATAGATGGGGTAATATTCATTCATATCTATGACGAAAACAATAATTTCATACGGGCTCATGATTCACCGCCACGCAAAGGCGCATATCCTATGGGATTATGGCAGCCTGGCGAAGGAATAATAGATACTCACCAAATACCAATTGCAGATCTGCTTAAATCCAAGTTCAACATTTGGGTTGGGATATATGACCCTGCAACAGGTGCTCGTATGACTGTAATAGATAAAAACGGAAACAATGTCACAGACAATTCGCTATACCTATTGAACATCAAAACTCAATAATAAACTCTTATTATGTACATTGAAGATAGTGCAAATCACCTCGCTAAAACTGTTAATACTCAGATAAGAATTAGCCGCTTACTGCTCTTTGCATTCATAGCGATCCTGGCCCTATTTTTCCGTGTACGCAATCTTGGAGAGGACCCTTTCTTTCAAGACCAAGCAGCTACCAGTATGGGTGCCCTTCAAGTTTTAGAAGGCAAATGGCCTCTCGTTGGTCCATTGTCATTCTCTTTCAGTAGTATCATGAAGGATCCTCCCCTACCCAGTTACATTTATGCAGTTCCATTTTCAATATCACGCGATCCGCGTATTGCACGAATTTTTACTGCGTTATGGAACCTCATAGCAATAGCACTTGCATACAAGATAGGTGAGCGCTACTTTAGTTATAAGGCTGGCCTACTAGCCGCTATGTTGTACGCAATACACCCAACCGCTGTAATTGCTAGTAGATTTATTTGGAACCCTAATCTGCCTGCACCCTTCGTGATGCTGTACATATACACAGGACTACTTGGATATTATGAGTCCAAAACATTACCGCGAATATTTCATATGCCTATCCTGGCACTAGCAATCCTATGTCATCCGGCACTCGTTTTACTCCTTCCAGTTACCATAATATTCTGGCTACATAAGTGGTGTCAGAATAGTGGTAGACGCATGTTACTTATACATACTTTCTCAAGCACAGCTATTGCTGTTTGCCTAATGTTACCCTGGGTAGTAGGCAACTTCCAACTAGTTTCCAACGCATCAAGCGACCAGAACACTAACTTAGTTTTACAGTCTATCGACCTTACTACACCAAACACAGAGGTAATAAACACGGTCCTATCAGGAAGAGGATGTTGGCGCAATAACTGTCCCATGCTACTCGGTGACCGACCCAAGTTATTCTTGACGCACTTGCTTCCTGCCATAACAGTAATAGCGGCATTATGGACAATATTTCTAGGGATAACAAACAACCGATCCATTCCCGTACTAACACTCACCGTTGGTTTTTTTGTTGTACCACTTATAGCTTCTTCAATAGACAGGTTGTTCGATCACTATGTCTGGCCATTAATAGGTAATGCCGTTTTAATACAAGCTGCTGTCATATACAGTTATCCACATAATAATAAGGTTAAACTAATCAAGCATCCCTTTCTGGATGCAATACAAAGATACATACCGGTCGTATATCTGCTACCAATATGTATAGTAATTACCGGCCAAATATGGTTCAACATACGTTATGATCCAAAAGAGAACCTACCTAGTCTAAATGAAAATATAGACGCCATCCGTTATGCCCGTAATGCTACTAAGAATGCTGCCGCTGAATTAATATTGCAAGATTATCAACCATCAAATGAACTCCGGTGTCAGGGCTGCCGTGGCTGGGAAACATTACCC
>DCAJ01000102.1:16605-19846 GCA_002311455.1 Anaerolineales bacterium UBA1136
ACACTCTATTTGGTGATAATCTCAGAACATTACCACAAGATAGTGGAGTGCCTGTCCCGAAAATTGGCAGCTACATACTACGTTCAGCAAGTTGGCCAAAAGACACTGTCGGCTTTGGCGAAAAACAAAGTATAAACAAATGGTTCGACCTAATTCGATACAATCCCAGTGAAGATACAACCATAACTATTGCAAATCCTCGACCTGTCAAATTTGAAAACGGAGTTAAGATATTAGGAATAAACGCTCCTGAAAATTCACCAACACCTAAGCCTGGACAACACTGGAAACCTACACTTATATGGGAGGCAGGTAACTCAAATTTAGGCAGTTACAAATTTTTCCTTCATCTCCTGGATTCCGATGGAAACAAATATGGACAGCACGATCCAATGACACTACCAGGTCAACTCTGGAAATCTGGTGAAATAGTTCTTAATAATCTTGATTTCAACGTAGGTACAGATTTGCCCGAAAATGCAGCAATATTTGTCAAGTTAGGTATGTATGATGAAATCGGCAAGACAAAACTCCTTGATGTTCCTGGATTACCTCAAATGGATCATCAGATCATTCAAATACAAGGCCTTGGACTAAATGATCTATATTTGGATGAATTTTACACTCTCGATACACTAGATCATGTTAAACAACAAAAACAGGGGAATCCATTAGAAATTAAGGCTACATGGCTTATAAGTGAAAGGGCACCGACCATTCCCGAATTGATCTTTAGTTTGTATTCGGAGTCAGGAGATCTAACTTACAAAACTAACATGAACCTTACCAAGAATACGACTGTGTTATTGCTTGCAGCAAAAACATATCTGTCTGAGACATATGTATTACCTATACCTACAACTCTTGAGACTGGAAAATACAAAATAGAAATTACCGCGGCAAATAATGATGTTATTCAAAATAGTAAGTTTTTTTCCAGTAATATTCAAATAACACACAGAGAACGCAATTTTGATGTACCAGATATGCAACATTCTCTGAACACTACTTTTGGAAACTTGTTAAGTCTGGTAGGATATGATTTGCACTACGAAGGCAAACTATTGAATATTCTCCTACATTGGAAATCTATAAATCATACACCAATCAACTACAAATATTTTGTACATGTAGTTCGCAACAACCAAGTCTATGCACAAATAGATACCATGCCAAACAACTATCAATACCCAACATCTTGGTGGGCACCAAACGAAATATTAACTGACATGGTTACTTTAGATACCTCAGATTTGATGCCAGGAGATTACACTATAACGGTCGGGCTATACGACCCAACTGATAAATCGCGCCTATATATAACCGACCACAATCACAACATCTTAAATGTCGATCATCTTGCAATACATCAGTTAAATATTCTGCCCTAATAATTACACTCTAATGTCATTAACAAAAAACAAGTTGGTCCTGATAGGTACTATCATACTCTTACTAGCAGCCTGGCTGCGCCTAACTGACATTGGTGCAGATCCATTTATGGCGGACCAAGAACGGATCAGCATACTGGCCTCAAATCTAGCTCATGACGGTGACTGGCAAATATTAGGACCAAGGATGTCCGTTGGCAGCCTAAAACATTCACCGCTAACTATATATTTGTATGCGCTTCCTTACCGCCTAGACAATGATCCACGTATTGCCAGAATTTTTACCGCCCTAATTAATCTAATCACTGTTGCCGTAGTCCACGCGATTGGTAAGCGTTATTTCGGTCCTATTACAGGACTACTAGCTGCCTTCTTGCTCGCAATCAATCCAATGGTAGTGCACCACAGTCGTTTCATCTGGAACCCCAATCTTGCACCCCCGTTCGTAATGCTCTTTGTTATGACAACATTGTTGGGATATTACGAACGCAAACCCTTAGCTAGGTTAAGTCATCTACCCATGCTAAGTCTTGCCGGCCAATTTCACCCCACTATGTTCCTACTAGCACCACTTGCATTAATTAGCTGGATCCACTCCTGGCGACATACACAAGTCAATCGCCTAAGCATGATAGCTCACACGTTACTCAGCAGCATGCTAGCACTCGTACTCATGGTACCATGGGCTATTGGCCTTTATAAACATATTCCAACTCTAGAATATCTCCGCCCTATTCCTCTCCGTGTCGCTGCCGGTTGGCAGGAAGTGACACATATGACCTTTTCCGCATTAAGCGGTTCATTTGATACATTCGTTCAAGATAGTCCTTCGCTGCCTGCGTTAGGAATTCTCACTCTTGTAGGTTCATTGTGGTTAATTGTCCGTGGTCTTTACCGACAAGAGGATTTCCCAGGACTCCTAGTCGTAACAGGATTTTTCTCAGTTCCGATAGTGGTTATTGCACTAAGTAATCCATTCATAAAGAACCTTACAGAAACGCTCTTTTTTGCTAATGGCATAGAGCTAAATTGGTGTATATGGATGACTATGGGGAATTCAGCACTAATTCAAGGCGCATTCATAGGCGGTGTAATCATACGTCAATCAGACAATAGTCGCCTATCTTGGTTTTGGAAATGGAGCGGTTTACTCTATACCAAACATCTTTTTCTGCCCACAACCCTGGCTCTCATAGCAGGTACCACAATACTCATTCGAGCGCACTTACAATATGATTACCGTCAAGATACCGGCCTAAAATCACTATACGCAGGACAAAATACTCTCGATGACAGTGTAGATGCACTGGAATATGGGCGCCAGCTTGCCTCTAGCAATAATCAGGAACTCATATTGCTCGCATCCAACCCACCTCTCCAGACTCTGAAATGTGTTGGCTGCAGGCACTGGGAAGCTCTGATGCTAACAAAGTCGAACGATGTTAGAGTGATATGGGACGGATACGGAGTCCCACTACCGGCCAATGGTGCCGTACTCCTGGCTCCATTTAACTACACCGCACGCCCTCTCCTATTTTCTGTAAACGAGACTATTTACAACTGGTTTAGCGTTGCTCATTTGGCGTCTTCTGCCCAATTTGAACCCGATTTACCGTTGGCCCAACCAGTACATTTCTCCAATGACGCCACGGTGTTCGGTTTCTTGCGAGAAATCCCTAACAGCATGCCGTCACCTGGAAAACCCTGGACAGTGCACATGCTTTGGCGTATAGACACACCTAATCCGGAACAACACAAATTATCTGTCCAATTGGTCGATATCAACGGCACAAAATATGCTCAAGTAGATCCTCCTGGAATGATTGCAGACCAACAAAACTCTGGCGAAC
>DCAJ01000102.1:19852-28758 GCA_002311455.1 Anaerolineales bacterium UBA1136
CGAACGTGTTTTGAGCCAATTAGACTTTCAAATTAGTGAAGAGCTGCCTGCCTCCGGACCTCTTTACCTTCGTTTTATTATGTACAATGATATCGGCCAGACAGAAATAGTTAACGCAACCCTCACTGATCCTAATCTTCTTCAGTTTCGCCGCAGTGCCGAACCATTGGCTAGTATAGCAAACGGGTTAGAACTAGACAGCTTCTCAATGCAGAGCAAGTTTCCACAAGGCCCGCCACTAAATATTACTGCTACCTGGAAAACACCTCCACAGCACACCAATATTGACTCCCTTAGGATAAACTGGCAGTTGGAGACAGACGACAATGTTGTTGCTTTTGATCAAACTACGGAGCTTCTTCCACAGTCATCGATAAAGACACTACCTGGCAATATCTTTATAAAGGAACAATACACTCTCCGTATACCAACAGACATATTACACGGCAAATACCGATTAATCTTACGCTCTAGTGATTCGATCATTAATTCAACCGCACTATTTTTTGTGGATTATCTCGAAATCACACCCAGACAACGCAGATTTACTCCACCGGAGATGCTACATGTAAAAAGTGCAGTATTTGGCGAAAAGATAAAACTAGAAGGTTACGACATAAACTATAATGACAGTACCATTGACTTGACATTACATTGGAAGGCACTTGGACAAATACATCACGACTACAAATACTTTGTGCATTTATGGAACGATGATGTGCTAGTGGCCCAAATAAACACAATGCCTGACTCATACCAGTATCCAACTTCGTGGTGGGCTCCAGATGAGGTATATAGCGACATTGTCAAAATAAACATTGGCGATCTAAACACCGGCCAATACAAGTTATCTGCCGGTGTTTATGACCCTTCTACCAATAGACGCCTAACAATAAGCGAGAATGTAAATGCAGATACATTGGACAACGCAATAACACTACACCCTATAGTATTAGAATAACAATACTTCTACAAGACTGATCCACTTATAGATCAATAAGTTTTAGCTCTTGCAGGGGTGAAATGCTATTCACCATTCCATCTGACAACTTATTCCAAATTATACCAACAGTAGGTTTATGAGGATTATCCACATGAACAACATGATTAGGGGTAACAATGTAATCGCAGACTGTATCGAATTCATCAACTTCTAGATCTACATCTACTAGTTGACAGTCATGCACAAAACTAATCACTGGAGTACTATCCTTTACCGCACCTATCTGATACAACATGGCCCATTCTATATCAAAAAACCCATGGCCTTTACCTAATCTAACGCCAGAATAATTTACAGCCGAAGCTCCAGTAACCAATAGGTCCAATTTGTGATTATCTCTTAATTCACTTAGACCAAGGTAGTTGCCCACATTTTCGATGGAATCTAGGGTAACCGAATGCCTAGCCATATCCTTGCTAACGTCATCAGGAGACAAAACAACCAAACCACGCCGCATACCGTATGTAGGCATCACCTGGGTTTTATTGTCTAGTGCCATTTGTGCTCTCAGTCCCTCTAAGCAATTGTCCGGAGTCACAAACACAGTACTAGCTGCCTTATACAAATCTAGATCAACTAAATTGGACCTGGCTACATCACTACCTATAAAATCGGGGATGAACTGATTGAAGTCCAGATGAAACCTACTATCAGGTATTGCAACATGCTTTAATTTTTCCCACACCAACTTTCTAGCCGACACCTTGTCCATTAGTTGACAACTCCTTATACTATCTTAATATCATAACCTAAAATTTTTGCACTAGATTTACATACAAATATATTACTACAAAATGAAAAACAATTACCTAATTATCTACTCAGCACTTATCATCTTCGTTATGTTGTCTACATCCTGCTCTCTGATTACCCGTTCTACTAAAGAAACTATGCAGGCTACTAACACAATTACTACTACTGTTCAAGACAAAATAAAAGATACAAGTCCCACTGAAATCAACTTAAATAACCCAACGTCAACATCTGAAATCACCACACCTGACCAACAGCAAGAATCTAGACCTATTAGCACCTCAACAAATCAGGATGTCAACGATCCGACTGAAACCACTAATATCGTCCCTGACAGTGTAGGCTCGGAGGAAAACACTGACCCGGTCACAACCAGTATTGCAACCGCGATGCCGCAAACCGCACAATGGGATCATCTCGCAGGCCACCCCTGCTCAACATATGAAATTGGTTCCGAAAATATATTTGGGCCAGCTCAAACTTATACCATACTTGCCAATGCCTTGGAACCTACGCGCTACGGATGGGATCAAGTAAGTTCCAATTTGCCTGCCTCAGTAGTTAGTTATTGGGGGTTTGATCAGGATGGCACTAATTCTATACCCAATGGAGACTCATTTACAGGTCCGTTAGTACAGTACATAGACGGCTACGCTGCATTGCTAAATGATATACATACAGGCTTTTCCACCTCTGCAGCATCTACATTAGCAGCAGATGGTGCCCGGCGATTAGATCGCACTAAACCATTCACAGTGTCTCTTAGAGCTCGCTTAGCCCCATTGCGTACGAGCGAATACAATATACCAGAAGTAGTACGTACAGTCATAGCAGGAGAGGATGACTGGGGCCTTGTAATTTCTGGAACAAACTGCAAACCGCTGATAATGCTGAACGGCCCATTTTCTATATTTGAAGAACCTTCCGATTACGCACACCCAGAGAAACATCCATACTCTATGCTTCTACAGTCAACGCATACTATCGATTTCTCATTGGTCCACACTTTCGATATAGCTTTCGACCATGAACAAGGCACAATCATTCTAAGCATCGACAACCTGGAACGAGAAGTCTGGGTGATTGACGGAGGATGGGAATGGAGATCGCAAACAGAAATAATGCCTAGAGCTGTAGAAGATCGCGCCGCACACCTAAACAATCTAATCACACGAGCATCTGAGTATTCAAGCTTCGTCGGAGCTTACGATTGGATACTAGTTAGTCAAGGCCAGCCAAACAACAGTACGATTGCAGAGCTGCGTCAGAGTGTCAGTACAGCACCTGACAGCGACCTTGGTGATCTGGACTGGAACAGCATGATGTCCTTGTCTCAAACTTTAGCACTTTCAAACGATTTAGCATTAGCTTCAAGTTTGTGCGGTGGTGATGTGGATTGGGGTGTGAGAATCGTATCGTCCGAAGCGCTACAGCCATCGTCAACTGCAACAATCCTCTCTAACAAGACGACTGCTGTATCACCCATTGGATACTGGACATTCGCTAATTCTGGCTTGAATAGTGTTCCTAACGGGGAATCAATCGTTCTACATGAAGCAGTGAAGTTCAAAGACGGAAAGCTAATAGCAGAGTTAACAGAATCTACTTTATTGACAGACTGGCCCAGCGCAAGCTCATGGCTAACACATGTCACTGAAATGACAGGACCTAGCTTGGATAGAAGCTTGCCATTCACTATAGCAACCCGCACTAAACTCAGCAATATGCTCAGTATAATGGAGCCAGACAATGCTTACATAGAAAATGTAAGATCAATTATTGCTCTGGGAGATGAGGGGACCCAGGACATAACTTTAGGTGTTGTACGCGATGGTTGTCGTCCGATAATAGTAATTAACGGCCCAAGTCCACTATATGAATATAGTAGAGGTAACCGAGTTTTTGGTAGAAGAGACGAGCATCAGGAATTTGTACTAATATCAGATAGAAGTATTGACTTCTCTACCTGGCACACATATATACTAGGAGCTGATAGCACACAAGGAGTAGTAACACTAACTATAGATGGATCAACTCCCGAAACATGGACTATTCCCGGAGGATGGTCTTTCGCCTCTCAAAGCTGGACAGCTGACGATTTAGCCATTCCTGACATAGACCGTACTCAAACACTAAATTCAATCATCTTATCAAACTATACTACCCAGAACTTTGCAGGCATGCATGACTGGATATTTGTTGGACAGGGATCAGCCAACCATACAGAAGTTCTAGCGCAACAGAGTGCCCTGGAATTACAACCAACTGGATCATATGGCACTACTTATGATGCAATCATTGATCAAACCGACTCGTTTGTACAAATCCCTATACCATCTACTGAATGGAAGGCAAAATGGACTGAAGCAGTAATAGAAAATACAGGAACCCAAATCAAGATAGTTGATGCCATACAGAAATTGTTTCCCGACAAATTCGACTTTCTGATCATTGCACACAATTTTGAGGATAGACCTGCTGATTGGCCGGCGTATGCAGGAAAGTTTATGCGATACCAAAATAATGTCCAAGGCTTGGGCGTACCAATACTAGATGATAAGTATATTTCACAAAATCTAAAGGGGATTATCATAGATCCCACCTATAGACTTGAGCATGGACTACTAATTCATGAGATAGTACATAACTGGGGACAACGTGTCATTCCGGATGGCGGTAAACATTGGGATGCAGTAGAAATACGGGGAGCTCTCGGTGGATTAGGCCAGAATGTACAGACCAATGGTGATGGGACCTACACGATAGACGAGGAAGCCGATCGCGCAACTCCTGGATTGGTGGATACCCTGCCCAATATCGAGCTATATCTCATGGGCCTAGTACCAGCAGAGTCAGTGCAACCATTAACATGGTACGACGGCCTAGAAAGAATAAAGGCAGATGAAATATCAACCATCTTCCGTGCCAATCAACGTATCACTACTATTGAGGACATAGTATCAAAACACGGAGCTCGACAACCAAATTGGCAAAACTCACAAAAAGAGTTCAGAGGCATAGTTGTCTTGGTAACACCACAAGCAATATCCCAATCTTTATCTAATCAATTAGACTCGCAAATCAGAGGATTTGAGGAATATTTCTCAACGGTCACAAGTGGACTAGCAAGACTTAGTCTAACAGGCCTAACCCAATTTTCACTCACCCGATAAGAGTAAATCTGTTGGACAATCATTTAGCATCAGACTTGAATTTGTGTCTCAGGTGCTCCAAGACCACCATATCTATACTGTCTGTATCACCTTCAATATTCCAACGTTCTTCAAGATTCTCCTTACCAACAAATGCCCAAAACGCCTGCTTAGAAGCTTCACTCCATACACCTACTGGATCACCCACATCATACCCTTGACCTTTTAGCATCAATTGCAACTCTGATGCAATTTGCTCATCAATCGTAACCAGGTCCGAAGCCACAGTACTTCCAAAGAAAAGATGGTGCATTTCTACCAGCCTACTAAGTTTATTTACCGGATCCTGATGATCGTCGACACGCAAGTCCAGATACCGATCAGTATCACCGCCGTAACCGCCACCTGGTTTTACCACCAAGATCGCTGCAGACTGCTTACCTCTACTGTCTCCACCAGCTTCATCTCCAGCCATCAGTGCGGCAATAAGCCTGTCAGACAACTCACCTTTGGTAGAAACAAAACTAGTTTCCATAGCCTCTAAAGTTTCAGGACCAACCAAGATATTGCCCTGGCAAGAGAAATGATCCTCCGTCAGATGGCCAGCCCATTCATGACATCTTTTACCGGTATGAGCAGCAACACTTCCATGCGCATCAACAATCGCTAACTGTCTGGAGTCTGCCCCAGGATCTTCAGAAATGAGCGCAGTTAACACTTCCGCTGCAGAGCTACCTCCTTCTAGCATTTGTAATCCATCCGGACCGAATCCGATCTTAGCATGAGCCTGTGTAGCGATTGCTCCAACCTCTGATTTTGCCCAAGGAACAATCGAACCAACTGCGAGAAATTTGCTTGCCACTGCAACACCGTAGGAATTGTCCTGCGGATCAGATGCTACTATCGAAAAAGTATTAACACATATTGACATGACCTTCCCTCAAATGCTATAAGATTTATACATAAGATGCATAATCAAGTAGTTTATACTTATTAGATTATCATGGTTAGAATATACACCTACACACAACATATGGGCAAATCTTTCTAACTCATTATCCTAGTTGCTACAATTATGATAAAACTGTGCGCATAAACGTATCCAGAAAAACTGGATAACCTAATGTAATGAAATATACGCAAGAAATCCTAGCCTGTCATGATAATCCGAGCAACCTTGAGATCCTCTACCAAAATGCTAGGGGCAATAATGAGCTCGAACAATTCAGAGATAGTGTGCTGACCTGCTATCAGTCGGCTCCTAACAATCTACTTTATGCTGCATGGCACCATCGCTTACAGAACCAAAGCAACAAAAAAACCGCTGCATCACATATCATCAACTGGAAACTCGCTATTCTGCTGGCAATAGTGAATGGACTAATATTATGGTTATGCTCCAATATCAGCCTTGATGATTCAGATTTTCCACATTATCTGGCGCTATTCAGTGCACCATGCACAGCTGTCTTCATGATTGCATACCTATCCATATCATCAAAACAATTTCGCACCAAAGCTGTAGTACTACAGATAGTAATCCTCTTGATCATAGCTGCTTATTCGTTATTGCTATTATCAGAAAGTTCAGGATACTTTGAAATAATGGTGCCACATTTAATTGCACTTAGTTGGAGCGCCATTGCTATTGGCATAATCAATGTCGTCTCCTACAGCACGCGTAGTAGACGAAAGAATTTCTTGTTTCTTATCAGTTCAATTGAAACCATAATAACTCTGGGGTTATTTGTTGCCGCTACTTTCATATTTTCAGCAGTCACGATTAGCATATTTTCGGTAATTAACATAACTTTATCTGACTCGATTACACGTCTTGTGCTGGTAGGAATAGGTGGAGCTATGCCTATACTCGCCTTAGCAGCCAGTTACAATCCAATATTAGATCCTACCAAACAAGAGTTCTCGCGTGGAATATCTTGGTTAATAGGTACATTCCCTCCCATCCTCTTAGCTTTAACATTGCCGGTGTTAGTTGTATATTTAGCACTAATTCCATCTAATTTCATGGAGGCATTCAATAATAGAGATGTGCTTATTACCTACAATGTAATGCTATTTGCCATAATGTTACTGTTGCTGGTGTCTACTCCCATCAACACAAGTCACAAACACACACCCGCAAATAGAATGCTGAGACTCGCTATCATAGCAATAGCATCACTTACAATCATAGTAAGCTTTTATGCACTGGCTGCTGTAGTTTATCGTACTGTAATATTTGGGCTGACCATAAACCGAGCAACAGTAATAGGATGGAATGCGATCAATATTTCCCTACTATGCATTATGGTATTTAGACAAGTAAGATGCACAAAAGACGAATGGATCACTGCATTACAAAGCACATTTAGTGACGGAATATTCATCTACTTAATATGGGCATCGCTTGTTATCACCATTTCACCTTGGCAATTTAGTCGATGACTAACCACTATCTATACTTATATGTCTCAAATTTACTAACCCACAAGACAATGACATCCTATGGTTACAACCATCTACTCCGCTCTCTCAAGCAACCGACGTTCTACTGCCGCTACGACTGAGTAGTTAGGGTCACAAACATTACCAACGCGCAGTTCTAATATTTGAGTGATCCATATGAGAGCATCAGTCCTATCCATTTCGTATTCCTTAACCACCCAGTCAATCAAACTTGTGCAAGCTATTCTTGTAGCATCCTCGAGCGGTCTAGCACTACCCACAACCATCATATAATCACCATTAGTNNCTACCCACAACCATCATATAATCCTCATTAGTTATCCTTGGCCAACTGATAGCTTCACCTTTTATCAATTCAAAGTGACAAACCAAATTAACCGGCACTTCACAAGCAACACCACCAATCTCACCATGTCCTTGCGTAGCATGCCCATCACCGCAAAAAAATAATCCGCCCTCGTTCAATACAGGCAAATGCACAGTGTTACCGGCACAGGTCTCAGGACAATCCATATTGCCCCCATAATGAGCCGGAGTAAGTGCATTGATAGCTTCTAGTTTCGGGGCTGTACCCATGGTACCCATAAATGGGGCCAATTCACTACTAAGCTTTCCAAACCAAATACGCTCGTCATGGATAGGTAACTTGCGTACGATGTCAGGTATACTTTCTGTCAACATTTCAGTAACTGCAGTTGGTGTTAGTAGGCCAAATTTAGGCACCAAACCGGTCACAGCCCAATCTCGAGTAATTTCTATCCCCTCAATATGTACCAGGAGAGTATCACCTTCCTCAGCACCATTAACAAAAATCGGGCCGGTCTGAGGATTCAAGTAGGGATATTCACACACTTCAGAAAATGTCTGGTCCTCTCGCACCAACAAATTTTCAAAACAATCAACGCAGTGTATCCGCACGGTCTGACCAGTATCAACTGTAGCAATAGGCTGGTGTTCTGCAGAGTATGTATACGGATATTCTTTTCCTTGGTAAATATCTAAAACATTGTCACTCATAAAAACTCCTCCTACACTCTAAGTATTGGTCAATTCATCTTCATCAACCAAGACAACACTATTCCTCCATCTCTAATCGAACTCGTTCCGAGAATTTGTCGACATTAGCCACAGCATCATAATATTTATCTAACTCAGTCATCATGGGTGCACATACGCTTTCAACGTAATCATCAACTGTATCGGTGCCCTCATATGAAATCATTGAATCAAAGCAATCTGATGACGACTGAAGATAATTCAGTGCTTTCATATACCAATCTTTCAAGTCATCCTCAAACCTAACAAAGTCAAGATTGGTCAGAATTTCTGCACCCATATTCCTTAAGGCAGCATCTGTAATACTAGATAGACATGTTGGTGGTGACACTTGCACCAATTGAGATTGCAAAGCTTGTGCCGCAAACTTTGCTTTGGCAAGTCTGTCCAACCTGTCTTCATCAGAAATAGATTCATCCCAAAGAGGAAGTATCAATTCTTCATATGCTTGATGGCTCTGTATAAATGGATTGTAA
>DCAJ01000102.1:28945-35757 GCA_002311455.1 Anaerolineales bacterium UBA1136
CATCCTGCCCACCCTCATCAACATCCACATCATTACTGAAAATCTCTTCTTCATCCAAAATGTTATTAATATCGGATACATGTACAGTCTCATCACCCTGTATCACTAGGCCTATATATCTAACTAATCTATTATTCGTTAGAGCATCAATGCCAACCAACAAAAATATTAGTATAACTATTGCTACCAATACATTTTTATACTTAAAGCGCCTGAACATTATTATGCTATCCCCTAAATACTAGTTTATTCGATATTGAAAACTGCATTGCATGCATATTAAAAGAGTGTATAACAAGGTATATGATATAGACGTGTATTAGTTCAACATCAAGTTTTTTCTACCTCGTAAATGCCTAGGCTTTACCTCTGGACACTCCCATGCATCTGCCGCAGTTTGTTTACGTAATGGAATAAATTGCGGTAATATTCCGCAAGCGAAACATTTGTCACGACAATCAATCCTTGTTTCGCCTTCCTTACTCCATTCATAATCCTCCAACAAGAATGACTTCTTGATTGCAGCGTCAATATGATCCCAAGGTAATACTTCGTCATCCTTGCGCTCTCTATGTGTATAAAACTCACAAGATCATAGATATCTGGGAAAGCAAGTGCCACTTTCACTCTGTCACTAGACCATTCTTTGACAATACTGTTAATCTCTCCGCCAACGTAACGTGCTGGCCGTTGAACTTCATGAAGTACTTTTTCAAGTGTGTCAGCAATAAATTTAGACTGCATAGTAATCAAATCCTCTAAAATACTGTTAACCTAGCAACCGTCAAGTACCTCATTTAATACACTATAGAAGACCAAAAGAGTATTACCGTATTGTCTCTTATCAAACATATACAAATTCTGAAAATCATATTCTGTGTATTCATCAGGATGCATCTGTGCTATTACCCAACCGTCATTACTCATCCACTTCAAATTATTGTCCACATGTTCTACTGCATTAACCCACATGCCCCTATATTGAGGCGGGGCTATGTAAATGTAGTCGAATTTATCTCTTGCAGTCTGCCCCAAATATTCCAGAGCATCTGTTTGTCGCGCTTCGCCAATATCAGCAAACTTTGTTGCACTAAGGTTACTGTGGATCACACTAATAGCCTTACCGCTAATGTCGAGAAAAACCACATATGAAGCACCCCGACTCAGTGCCTCTATACCAACACTGCCGGTGCCAGCAAACATATCCAACATCCTAGAACCTATAATATCGGAGCCAATGATATTAAACAAAGCTTCCTTGACGCGATCACTTATAGGTCTAGTAATACTGGCATCGACCTGTTTTAGACGCATCCCACGCGCCTTGCCGGATATTACTCTAATACCACTCAAGGCACACTATTGATCTAAATCAACCAAATCACGTAAAGCACGCAGGTTTCCATATGGCGTAACTATTGGCGCAACACATCCTGTTCCCAAAACGAATCTTCTACCATTAGTAGACTTTATAGCATCTAAGCCTTCCGAGCGTATATCTTCTGGATTACCTTGCACTAACGTCTCTTCTTGCCTTATTCCACCACATACAGCATTTGGCCACAATTTTAGCCCGTCACTTAGTGATGGCCCTGTTTCTCTATCATGCCAGTTTAGAACTGAGGCTGGATAGTCTACTATCAAAGAGAACATTACATGATTACCATGTAAATGTAGAACATTAAGCCACAAATCATCAACGGCCTGCAATATTTGCAAATCATATGGCCTAGCAAATTCTCTGTATTCCGATTCAGACAAATCAAGATAACTCGCCCACTGTAACGCATAGAAAATACCACTAATGCCGGTTTCGCGCGCCGCTTCCACGAACCTGATTGTCTGATCGGTAATAACCTGAAATGCTTCCTTTATCACCTCGGGGTGAAGACGAATATGAAGAAGCAACTCTTCAGCACCCACAAGGTTCCGAGCCTGAGTCATTGGACTAAAAACAGTCTGGATAAATGGAGTGCTATCTCCAAGTCCTTTTCCAATCAATTCCAAACCACGAATTATCTCTCCCATCTGCCCAGCATGTGGGTCTAGAACTGAAAGCTTACTCCAATCATCTGGGCTCTGTATAACAGCCTTGCCATAATCACGCGTACCATGCGGATTTCCTTTCCAATAGCTTGTAGCCCCCCAAACTGTCAAACAATAACTGCTTGCTGGAGTAACCTTCACAAAATCGAAATCGAAATCCCGCTGAAATGCCAATGTGGCTGCAGCAAATGCATCACTATTTTGGTCATCTACTGGTTGGTGGCGCCACGCCGAAACAGGAACACGATCAACCTTCTCGCCAGCAATCGCTGCCATTAATCTTTCTTTCTTGTTCATATCAATTTTGTCCCTTAATATGTTTTTCACAGACATGATAACATTAAAGTAGATGCGTCACTACATCAATTTGCCACTCAAAGTACTTGTAAAGTTAATTGATCTCATTAATGTACGCAAGGTAATATGGTTAGTTACTTTAATAGTTATAATGTCTGCCTCATTACGTCTACATCAACTAAATACTCGCCCCGCAGGTTTGTTTGGGGATGAGGCAGCAGATGGACTCGACGCTCTCAAGATTATTGCAGGTCACCGTCCTATATTTTTGACTGAGAACAACGGCCGGGAGCCGCTCCATGCTTACTTAGTCGCGCTGTCAATAAATATACTAGGACGCACTCCCGCTGCAGTAAGATTCCCATCGGCATTAGCAAGTACACTTACTGTATTAGGTATATTTCTCACCACACAGTCAATAACAAGCACGCGTATAGCTCTAATAGCCTCTATTATTAGCGGATTTACTGTTTGGCCAATAATGCTTGGGCGTCTAGCCACACGTCCTGCATTACTACCATTTTTCCTATCAATAACACTATGGCTAGCTATTGAAGCTTACAAGAGAAAGAACAACAAGTATTGGATCCTTTCCGGTCTGCTACTAGGCATTTGTATATACACATATACACCCATTCGATTACTAATATTATTTCCTGTATTATGCCTACCAATATTAATTATTAGTCGAATAAGACGAAGGATTATGATAGGTGTAGTCTATTTCTTTTTATCTTTTGTGATTACCATATCACCATTTATTGTATACACCATAAATAACCAAGACCAAGTATTAGGTCGAACTACAGGCGTATCAATAATCGATCTCAATGATGACCCCTCTGAAACACTGAACATACTAACGTCTCAAACAAAAACCGTATTACAGATGTTTTCAGTACCCGGTAAAGGAGACTGGAATTTACGACACAACATTCCAAACAGACCTGTATTTGACCCACTAATTACTACAGTTTTTATATTAGGCCTAATAGTCGCACCAATAAAATTAGGTAGACACAAGTTCATACTTGTATCGATATATGCCCTACTCTCAATTCTACCTACAATACTATCTGAAGAGGCACCCCATTATGGCCGTGCAAGTGGATTGTTACCAGTACTATTTATCTTTCCAGCACTAGGTATCTGGTGGATCAATAATCGCCTCAATAAATTTACCACAAGATTCATTGCAACGTTCACTAGCTCTGCTATTATTGGTGGATCAATATTGATTACTACTCATGACTACTATTTAAAGGATTATTTATCTCAACCAAATACCGGATTTTGGTTCGACGAACAATGCACCACGGCTGCTACAGAAGTTAACAACTTCACCGGTTCAGGATGGCAAATTGATGGTCCAGTTACTTTCGATGTAGACATTTCAGGTAGTGACAAAATGGTATTTGTGGCAGCTAATGTATGTCCTCAATACAGTAGTTCAGGTTACTACACTCTACAATTTCTCGTACCTATGAACCTAGGATCGTCACTTCAATTCCAGCGCTACTCACTAGATAGCCTACCAAACCTTGATTCACTGGCAAACGACCTGTTATTCTTATGCATTCCAGGAGACGAGGAGACACTATTACCGTGGCTACAAGAAGACTACAACATATCTATTCAAGATGGTCCGTGGACGCCACCTGATAAATTAGGTAAATCATGGCTAGTATATAGGTCGCTATACGCAACATCTAAGTAGATTATTGCTTGATTGTATACTTTGCAGGTACTGGGATACTCTCACCTAACAACCAACCATTGCTGTCAAATGATAGAAAACGCTCACCTGTAACATGGTCCCATAAGCCAACATGCACCTGATATGTACCTGCAGGTGCATCAGAAGCAACCGTAATCACGTGTTCATCTCGAACATATTTATCCGTAGACCACCGACTAGTAGGGAAACTAGCCGGATTTACCTTATCTGATTGCCCCCATAACTCACCATCTTCTCCGCGCAGATGCAAATACACCTGATAATTACGAGTAGGTATTACATCTGCCTTCCAATATAAAACAATATCTAGGGACTCTCCTGGATCGATCAGTGTATCTCCAGCATCATAACCAAGTAATTCAATTTCATTAGCAACACTAGCAAACATACTGTTTTCAGCAACATGCACATTTCTACCAGATGAATGATATTGAAACCAGCCCTTATTACCTGCAACAATTTTGAGTCCTATGCCCAATACCAGTACAATTGCGGTAATAGTCAAGCTCGAAGCAGCAATAGGTCCTATAGACTTACTGGCACCAGTGCTTGATCTAAACCAATTTGTCCATAATATCAAAACGACTACAATAACCGATGTTAAACTAATTGCGTTTGCCAAACCTCGCACGGGAGTAGCAGTCATTTCTAGTAGCAATTCATATTCACCTGATGGTAGATCAATTAATATACGTCCATCTGGCTCTGTAATTTCTATTGGAAAATCTTCGCCACCACTAGAGGCCTCCCACCCAGGAAAGTAGAATCGGAATAATTTCAGATCAAATGGTTCCTCACTTGATATTCTTAGAAGATCAGATTGTGTGCGACTTTCTATAACTTCCACCACAGTACCAGCAGGAAAACTACCCTTATCAAACTTTTCAATTTGCTTCTCATTGCGCAAAAATTGTTCAGTAATAAATGGATCAGGGGGAGGTATAAATTCTACATCCACAGGTAGAAAATCATGACAACACGTTGTTCCAAACCATTTACCTTGCAATTCCTCAGAGTGAAAACGTGCGGAAGATACCTCACCAAATTCGCTCCATTTTTGGGGATACATCAGAGGCATCGCGGCCCACACAAGTAAACCTATGGCTACAGCGGGAGCCAATGCAGCTAACCATTTTGATTTAGTCAATGCAACCCAACGCATCGACATACCACACAAAGGCACTATAGCTAGAGCCGCAGACCCTAAGAACCTCATCGGGAATTGAAAATACCTCATAGGCGGTATCATTTCCCATAAACCCTGTGATGCTGAGGTCATCATATAGGTAGCCCCAAACAGACCAAGTGTCATCAACAGTGTATCAAAACGCCGTATCCGACGGTTAAAAACAGTAGCAACGCCCAGCATTCCTAGGGATACCTGTATCGATCCTAGGCTAAATCTAAAGACAGGAAAGGCAGCACCACTATCAGACCAAATCGCAGGTGCAATCAACTCAGTAAGATCTATAAAGTGCCTACGAAAATCATAATGACCTATGCCATAGTAATCCATTCTTACAGCATCACGCTCGAATCCCGCTGGCAGCCAATACAAAGCAGACAGCCCCAATCCTAGTAGGATAGCCACCCCAACTGCATAAAGATTACTAGATGATCTGTTTCTGGATCGATCTACAAGAGTTAATGGAGTAATCCAAAACTCCCAGAGCAGGAAAACAAGTAGGAATCCATATGCAACTAGTGCAGTCAATGGATGAGACAGCACAACTGCACCTAAGCTTAGCGCTGCTATAACCACAGAGTATTTTGTGCCTGAAGCTCTTACTTTATCAAAAGCCCAAAAGATTACAGGAGATATTCCAATAGCCAGAGATTCAGCTATCTCGCCACGTGCATGAGGTTCTAGAAAGAAAATGTAAGGAGAGAAACACCATGCAACCCCAGAGACCATCGCCTCCACTCTTCCCCATCTATTAGCTACAAACATATACATACCAATCGATCCAACATAAGCTGCCAATATCAAAACAAATTTACTTCCTGCTACCACACCTAAACTAGTAACTAGACTGTAATAAGCAGCCAAATGATATGCCAAAGGTGCGTAATAATTGAATATCGGATATCCATTACCATAATAGAAGTCTGGCGCCCAACGCGGATAAAACACTCCCTCAGTAATCGATCGCTCTATTTGGAATGCCCTGAATATATGAATCTCAGCATCAGTACCAGTAGGTAAACTAGATTGAGATAGAAACGGCCAAGCAGCCAATGTGGTAGCCACAATGACTATAAGTAAACCAGGATCAAACTTATTAAAAATTTTATTCATTAAATATGCAGTATGCTACCTTGTTCCACTATTCCGTGTAATATTTATTCTTCAGAAGTTTGTTTCTAATAGCGCTGGGATCTCCTCTGGATGATTAGCTATTAACACACCAGCACGCTTTAGAGCATCAATCTTGTCAGATGCCATTCCAGAGCCGCCTTCTACTATAGCTCCAGCATGTCCCATGCGCTTACCGGGCGGAGCAGTCTGACCAGCTATAAATGATACGACTGGCTTGTTTACAAACGCATCTATGTAATCGGCCGCTGCTTCCTCATCTGATCCTCCAATCTCACCAATTATCACTATTCGCCCGGTTTCTGGATCATTCTGAAAAAGCTCAAGCACATCAACAAAGTCGGTGCCATTGATTGGGTCTCCACCAATTCCTACACATGTGGATGCACCCAACCCTTTTTGTGACAATGCATA
>DCAJ01000102.1:35834-36295 GCA_002311455.1 Anaerolineales bacterium UBA1136
CGCACTTCATAAGTCAATGTACCTGATCTAGATACCACCCCTATGTTGCCACGTTCTGCAATATGCCCAGGAATAATACCTATTTTTGTTCTACCAGGAGACAACACACCTGGACAGTTTGGGCCAATTAGACGACATTCTGTCTTATCCAAATAAGATCTGACTTCCATCATGTCACTTACTGGTATGCCCTCTGTAATACATATTATTAGGGAAACGCCAGATTCAGCAGCCTCAAGTATTGCATCTGGCGCAAATAAAGCAGGCACATATATTACGGAGCAATCTATAGAATTTGCTTCAATAGCAGACTTGCAAGTATCATACACTGGCACTTTATCAGCTATTATCTTACCCCCCTTTCCAGGCGTAACTCCAGCAACTATCAAGGTACCATATTCTAGCATCTGGAGCGTATGGAAAAAACCCTCACGCCCGGTAATACCTTGTACCATTACTCT
>DCAJ01000102.1:36436-36800 GCA_002311455.1 Anaerolineales bacterium UBA1136
GTATTTTGATCTACTAAAATACTCATAGTGTTACACGGGTGTCATGTTGCCAAAGCAATAGCTTTCTGTACTGCATCCGCTAAAGAAGATGCAGTAGTTAACTTAGCAGTAGACAGTAGCTCTCGCCCCTCCTCCTCATTAGTTCCCACAAGTCTAACCACCATCGGAATATCAACGCCCACTTCGTCAATCGCATGAACAACTCCTCTTGCTACCTCATCACATCTAGTGATTCCCCCAAATATATTTATGAGCAACACCTTGACACGTCCATCCCTCAAGATTATCCGTAATGCCGCAGAAACTTTTGCGGCAGAAGCACCACCACCTATGTCAAGGAAATTGGCAGGCTCTCCGCCAAAGT
>DCAJ01000102.1:36807-37045 GCA_002311455.1 Anaerolineales bacterium UBA1136
GCACCGTTTACCATACAACCTATATCTCCATCAAGTGCCACGTACGACAGCCCATGTTTACGTGCCTCAGTTTCTTCAAAGGTTTCTAGTTCTGAATCTCTAAGTTTTGCCAGATCACTATGACGTACCAGAGCATTCTCATCCAACACTATCTTTCCATCTACGGCAAGCAGATCGCCTTTCTCGGTCACTACCAATGGATTAATTTCCGCTAAAGTAGCATCGCTCATTACATAGG
>DCAJ01000102.1:37090-40802 GCA_002311455.1 Anaerolineales bacterium UBA1136
ATCGTCAAATTGTCTCCAAAGACTTTCGGTCAATTTGATACCAATCGCCATATTCCGCGTCTGATAATTTTTCAAACCCAAAAATGGGTGGATGTGTTCCCTTATTATCATTTCTGGCGTATTAGCAGCTACTTCTTCAATGTCAATTCCACCTGCGGCCGAGGCCATGATTACAGGGCATCTTTCTGCCCTATCGTTAGTGATAGCTAAATATATTTCGTTATTGATAGACACAGCTTCATCAATTAACACCTTGCGAACTGGAAATCCAGATATTGTCATATTAAGAATTTGTTCTGCATGTCCTCCTGCCGCAACACCATCTTCGGCAACTTTAACACCGCCAACCTTACCACGTCCACCAACTAGGACCTGTGCTTTAACGACCACACTACCACCAAGCTTAGAGGCTATGTTTACAGCTTCAGCAGATGTAAAAGCAACATCACCCCTTGGTATGGGTATCCCATACTCAGAGAACAACCTCTTACTTTGATATTCATGCAATTTCATTCATATATTCCCCTAAACAAATGCGCGACTATATCATCATGATACATCTTAGCCACTACCTGACAAACAAATGTTCCACTTGACAATATTCTATTCTTTCCCATTTTCAAAGTACAGCACTCGATCATTGTCGGCATCAGCCACATACAATCCACCATCAGCGTCCAAATCTATGCCTGTGGGTAGATCAAAGGACTGCAAATCATTACCAAAATTACCCCAACTTAACACCGGTTTACCATACAGATCCCATACTAAAACACGATATCTTTCCGGAGCTGTAGCGAAAATTCTACCAGTATTATCAATAGCAAGATAGGGCTTATTGTCAAGAGACTGGCCTTCCCATTCTGGTACTGGCCACTCACGCAAGTAACTTCCTTCATTAGTGAAAACCTGTATCCGAGCATTCCACGTGTCAGCCACATAGATCAGTCCATCGGCACCCACAGTGACCCCTACTGGCTCCTCAAATTCCCCTTCAAAAGAGCCCCCTTTTCCTATTTGCCGCACTCCCACACCATCCTGGGTGAACACCGAGATACGCTTGTTGCCAGTATCAGCCACATACACTAGCCCAGCAGGCCCAATTGCCACCTCACGCGGACCCCACATACTATGTAAGTCAACTCCATCACCGAAACTTCCCCATGACTCAATCATTCCTCCATCACTATCAAATTTAACAATTCTGTGATTCCATGTGTCTGCAACATAGACCATGCCATCAGCACTCACTGATAAACCCCACGGCTCATTCAATCCACTGCTGCTACCTTCCCCCTGGTGAATAGAACCGTATTTGCCCCATTGCAATATCAAATTGCCATTCTTGTCAAATTTTTGGATGCGGTGATTAAACGTATCAGCCACATACACTTCATTATGAACTCCTACTGCAACATCACGAGGTCTTTCGAATTCCCCAGCACCATTACCATTCGAACCCCATGCAAACGACGCAGTACGCACCACATTTACATTGTCAAAGGGATCAACCTCAATTGGTACTGGTTGCATGTTTGTCATGGCCCCCATATTCCAAAGTTTAGCAGCTAGTTCCTTGTCAACATAAAATCGCATCCTGTCTACTATCGGCCAATCAGAAAGAGAATAATCAACACCGGTGATATCACCATAACGTGTGTAATCACGTCTATACCAAATATCCCACAAGGCAGCCAAGCGTTCAGGATCAGTTATATTGTTGACAACCCGTTCCAAGTCCAATCCAAAATAATCCTGCATTGGCCACCACATGCGAATATATTCAAACGTATAGTAATTATTTTTGAGCAAGGCCTCGACTTTTGGCCAATTGTTATTACCAGCAATCACTAGAGGAGTGTCCTGGAAGACTTGTCTTGATGGCTCTCCCCCGAAAAATACTTTATTATTATAATTACGCAAGTACCACGTAAATGGCCAAGATACATCATCGTCATACGCAATCTTTATACCTAGACCATCAGTCGATCTACGCGAAATTTCTTCAACCTGTTCCATTACTATCTTTATTCCAGGTGCACCAGATGCATAGTTAATAAATTCAGTTTGTTCATCAAACTTAATATAATTAGCAACAATACTTGTACGTAGAGTAAGCATGCATATCAATATCATGACTAGCGCATTAGTGATATGCCACACTTGCTGCAATCCTATTTGTTTTATGAAGAACACAATAGCAATGATCATCAAAATCAAAAGAACCAATGCAGATAGAAACGCCATTGTATCCTCTAGCTGCAGTAATGTTGTACCTTGAAACGGAATACCATATCCTGCTGCACTCCATCCTGAAACTAACGGTACGGCTACTTTCACCAAATCAAACAACGCTAAACCAGCTACAAGTAATATTATGCTCACCACTAATCCTTTGTGAGCACCTATTCTTACCCAGTCAACACGCCTGAACCAGAGACTGAAACTCCAGCTAGCAATGAAAATCATTGGAAGAGTCAAATGTACTGTAAGCCACGGCATTTTTTCACCGGCCAATATATATATAGTGAGTGCCGATAGGAACCAAAACATCAAGTAGGATATTGTAGGCAAATCAGAAGACTTGCTGTCTGAATACCATCTGCCTGCCATATATCGTGCCCGTCTCTTAATGAACAGCCATCCTCCAGCCAACGTACCTATAGCAGGAAGATACTCATACATTGGTATAAGCACTAATAGATAATAATACCAAGGCTGACTCCCCCTTTCAACCGACTGCTGTTCCATCCAATATCCTAGTGATCCAACAAATCCACTAGTCAAACCTCCACCGTTGGAAAATACTGTAGTGAAAAACAATATGTAAATTGAATAAAATATTCCTGCACATATAATCCATTTTCTTCTACCCCAAGCTATTCCAATGCCTGCCGAAATCAGCAGCAGAACTGCGAACACCGAACCCGTCCGCCACATACCTGCAGATGAATAATCAAGCGGATCACTCCCAAGTAAAAGCCGAACCGGGAGTGCTACAAGTTGAGGTAATACAAGCGAACCTATAACCACAAGCACATGAAAACTAGGATATGAATGCAATGCTCTCCACCTAGCCACGAAACTGGTAGTAACAGCCAAGCCTACCAATCCTAAGGTTATCAATCCAGAGCCAGCTACAATACGATCAAGTATGTTAACTGCATTATCGTAACTATCATTATCAGCTATTGTGTTGCCGGTAATATCGTAACTGAATGACATAAGTGCCAACACCCCAAAAAATATTGCTCCGATGAGTAATCCCAAGAATATACGTTTTAATACAATGTTGGCCCACCTATCTCTTATGTTATCTCTTACAAACAGTAATCCCAGAAATACTATCCATATAGCATCATACAAGAAAGCTACTTCCTTAGTTGCATGATTTAACGCCATGGCACCAGATAGAACATACAGCCANNATATTGCAGCACTGCCAATAACATGATCATCACCCATACAACAACCAAAGCTTCATTACGCACATATCTGGAATAGTAAAGCATCATTGGCGAAATAGTCATCAATCCTGCGGCGACAAGTGCAGCGACTTTGCCAAGAAAATCGCGGAAATACCAAAGCATACCTATAGCAGCGATGCCAAACAATGCAGCTGGCATGCGTGACGTAAAGTCTGAATCTCCAAACAAAAAATACGCAAACGCAACTATATGGAATTGAAATGGACCATGCATAAGCGGAGTAT
>DCAJ01000011.1:0-287 GCA_002311455.1 Anaerolineales bacterium UBA1136
AATACAGTAGACTGAGTGGCATTCGCAGTGGCGTAATGCACTAATAAGCCAAGCATTATTACTGACTCCGACCAACGGTCACTTGTTGAATCAACAAATGCTCCCCATGGACTAATTGTTCCTTTTGCTCGCGCTGCTGCACCATCAAGGGCATCAATTGGACCCATTAGAAGTATTACTATTCCACCCCACAGAAAATTACCTTGAGCCAGGAAATAGGCGCCAATTGTATTTCCGACTAGACCGCCAAATGTTAGTACATTAGGATGAATTCCTAGCTTAACAAT
>DCAJ01000011.1:331-5863 GCA_002311455.1 Anaerolineales bacterium UBA1136
AACTAAAGATTTTTCGTATCCAATCAGTAAATGTGACTAGTGTGGTAACTCGATTTGCTGGTTCAGTATTGCGCATGGGAGGATCGCATCGGGTAAATAATAGGTGTTTGTGTGGTTAAGGCTAGAATTGATTTTGTTCCCAATCGGAATATTTGATGATTATGCATTAAGCGACTGATATGGATTATTCGATCAGACGCTCAGTTTACCATATATGGTTATATAATGCCTAATCCCATAGGCTCATCGATGGCCCATATTATGTTAAATATGGGCCATTAGCAATCATATCTCAGTTGGTCTTCGGTTGACTTCTTTCACGAATTGCGGTATAGGTTATGATTGATATTGATAATAGGGTGTGATTATGCCAAAATTAACGATCGAAGGTGTTGGAGAGTTTGATGTTGATCATGAGATTCGTCTCGTGGTAGCAATTGAAGATAATAATGGTGACATAAACCATGCTTGTGGTGGGAATGCCAGATGTACTACATGTCGAGTTAAGTTTATCAATGGAGAGCCCGATGGATATTCCCAAGCAGAGTATGAAAAATTAGTTCAA
Source organism: Anaerolineales bacterium UBA1136 (assembly GCA_002311455.1). GTDB lineage: Bacteria > Chloroflexota > Anaerolineae > Anaerolineales > UBA11657 > UBA11657. Next base: position 897 of record DCAJ01000011.1, read on the forward strand.
ACGAATTCTTTGGGCGAATACCGTTTGTCTTGCCAATGTTTAGTTGAAGGAGATATGACTGTTCGCGTACTGGATAGATTTAGTATTTCAGGGCGCCCTGATCCCGGGCCGCGCCCAGAAGACAATATAACCCCAGAGCCTAAATGGATTACTCCGTAGAAATAGTAGCAGCGTGCCTTATAGAGCATGCTAGGTTTCGTCTAGTATATTGGACCTGAGATGAGCTATTTGTTTGTGTAGGATTGTTGGTAAGAAGTCATTAGTTCTCCCATGTAATTAGTCAGTTGTCCGGGTTTGCCATCACCAATAATTTGGCTGTCGACTCTTATTATCGGAACAACATTTCTGGTGGAAGACGCAAAAAACATTTCTTTCATTTCGTCTAATCTGTTTAGCGTAATTGTTATTTCTGACAACTGTAATCCATTGGATTTTGCTAGATCTATTATCACTTTTCTGGTAATTCCGTCTAGTATTCTGCCATCTAGTGGAGGTGTCAATAAATGATTGTCATTGTCTACAGCAAATATGCTGAATGTGGTTCCTTCTAAGATTGTTTGGTTGTCTAGTGGCGAGACGAACAAAGCGTCGTCTGCTTTGTGGTCCTTTACTACTGTTTGGTTTGCAACCACTCCTCCAATGTAGCTTAGTAATTTTACTTCAGGCCATTCTCTTTGGTAGACAAAGCTTGCTAGGGAAATGCCATTTTGGTACCATTCATCAGAGGGAGTTGTGAGTGGGAAGGCTAGGATATATAGATGGGCTGGACCCTTTGGCGCCATAGTGCCAGGTGCGGGTGCTCCGCCACTATACATGATTTGTAATAGCATGTCGCCTACTGGCAGATTTTTCTTTACTAATCGGAGGATTATCCCTTGTAGAGTAGTGGGATTATGTGGAAGTTTCATCGCTAGTCTCTTTGCTGAGTAAAATAGACGTTCTATATGTTTCTCTAAGCGAAACACATTGCCACTATTCAACGTCCGGCAGGCAGTGAATATTCTGTAGCCACGAAATGTGCCTAGCATATCTTGTGAGACATTAATGCTTACTTCATCAGTCAGGACATATTCCCCATTAGCATACGAATAGATCGGTTTTTTCATAAAGGTTGTTGTTATTTCACAAATATTATGACTAAATGTTGCTTGAATATTTTAGTAGGTATATTTTAGTATATTTTGGACAATATATGGTTTGACCAAAATATACTAAAATAGAATTAATAGTAATGCTGGATACGTGGACTTGTTGGCGTAAACATTATCTTATAGTCTTCTAGTAAAATCTTATTTGGGATCTATACGTAGTATAATGTTGTCATCGTCTTATATACATAACCCGTATCTAAGAGCGAAACTAGATTGCACAACCAACATCTGGGTCAACTGTAGGGCCTAGGGGCAGATATGAATAATAGTGACAAAATAAATGATTTAGAGGGAAAAATTGGCAAGGACGATAGATCTAATAATACCCAATCTAATCGCTATGCTGATGCAGTGGAGCAAAAGACACAGGATATAGCTTCGTCGGTTGGTGGCTTAATATCCAAGAGAAGGCAGATTTTGGAAATTATCCTTAATATTGTGCGCAAGTCATGGTGGATGATATTGTCCGTCGCGATGATAGTATGGGCTTCTGCAGATCCTAGTGTACTAAATTTATTTCTGTTGGCTATTTCGTTTATAGGTAGGCTATTATTTGCCGTTCTGTTTATGATAGTGCAATTTGGAGCATTATTCTGGTTTATCAGTAGAACTAGAACAGTTGTGGTAAAACCCGGGGATGACAAAGAGGTTACTTTCGATGATTATTGGGGACAGCCAGCCTTACTTAGTTTGGTGAAGCAATGGATTAGTCTTCTAGGAGATAGGGACAAGTTCGTTGCAATGGGTGGGCAATATATCAATGGACTGATGTTATTTGGAGAACCTGGTACTGGCAAAACATTGCTAGCCAAAGCTATGGCTGGTGAAGCAGGGATTGCATTTATGTCCGTTGAGGGTTCTGGGTTTCGCGGCATGTTTTTCGGTATGGATACCTTAAAGATGATTACATTTGTTAAAAAGGCTCGTAAACTTGCTAGGGAATATGGTGCATGCATCGCGTATATTGATGAAATTGATGCAGTCGGTGCCAGCCGAGGCGGAGTAATGGGTGAAGGTCAAATGCAGGGGGGCATGATGGGCGGTGGCATGATGAATGGAGCGTTGACCCGATTGCTTTATGAGATGGATGGCATAAGTGAACCGTCGCGTATGGACAAAATTAAGGCACGAATCAACAAACTTCTTGGAAAAGAGCCGCCTAAGCGAGATTGGCATGTGCTGTTTATGGGTTCAACTAACCGTCCTGATGTGCTTGATCCGGCATTGCTTAGGCCCGGCAGGTTTGACCAGATAATTAAGGTTGATAGGCCTGACCGCGTGGGACGTAAAGCCATCATTAAGGGGTATTTATCAAAGATTAATCATGATGTGGCTATTGATGTTGATGCAATAGTAGCAGATACTCCTAGAGCCACTCCTGCGCAGGTTATGTCAGCTATAACCAAGGATTCAGTCAGGAGGGCACTTTTTGCTGACAGGGAGTATGTAAAGCAAGAAGACATTGATCAAGCTATTCAAGAACAGTTGGTTGGAATGGCTAATCCAATTGAAGACATGGATCCGGTGTTACTTAGGCAGGTTGCCTATCATGAGGCGGGACATGCGATTATTCAGCACTATGTTATGCCGGACCAACGTATCTCACGTGTAAGCATCGTACGAAGATCAAGCGGTACTTTGGGTTATATGTTGCCAGTAGATACTGTTGAGATGTACGGACAACCGCTTAGAAGAATTGTCAGTCGGATAATGGTAGCCCTGGCAGGGCACTTAGCAGTGAAAGTATTCATGGGAGAATTTTGGACTGGGGCTACTGGCGATTACAATATGGCTAGAACGGAACTCAGGAATCTTGCTGTGCATGGATTTTTTGGTCCACCAGTATCGGAGCTGTACCGTGATGTGAAGGAGCTCCAATTCTCTGATGAAAGAGTTGAGAGGATTTGGGTAAGTTTGGAGGAGCAAATTGAAAGCATGCTCGTAGAGCATGCTGATGAAGTTGAGGCATTAGTAGAACGGTTGCTCGAAAGGCGAGATTTGTCAAACATGGAAGTGTTGGAATTGCTAGGTAAGAATAGCTTGCAGCTGGCAGACGATGAAGGGATAGAAATGGAGAGTGTTTTAGAGCAAATAGGGACAAATGTAGAGGGACTAGAGTACAAGCGCAAGCAGGCTAAAGTAGCGGCTTCAAGAGAGAATAATCAGGCCGCAGATAGTAGCTGAATAGATTAAGTTTTGGGGTCTTGTAGTCTCGGCAAAATGTTATATTAGGATTACAGGCCAGATCTAAGGAAAGTCTCCATTAGTTCATCGAGGTCGCCGTCTAATACAGATTGTGTATTGCCTACTTCATGTTGTGTTCGATGGTCTTTTACCAACTGATATGGGTGTAGAATATATGATCGTATTTGGCTTCCCCACTCGGCTTTAACGTAATCTCCTCGTAGGTCGTCAAGTTCTTTTTGTCTTTGGATCTCTTGTGCTTCATATAGTTTTCCACGCAGCACTTTCATGGCGTTTTCTCTATTTTGTGACTGGGAACGTTGATTTTGGCATTGCACGACTATTCCTGTAGGTATGTGTGTGATTCGTACTGCTGTATCGTTTTTTTGCATGTGTTGGCCTCCAGCTCCTTGCGCACGGAAAGTATCTATGTTTAGGTCCTTTGCGTTTATCGTTATCTCTGCCACTGCGTCAATGTCAGGTAAGGCCTCAACCATTGTAAAAGATGTATGTCGTCTATTTGCTGAATCAAAGGGTGAGATACGTACTAGTCGGTGCACTCCTCGTTCTGCCCGTAAGTATCCGAATGCATAAGGTCCATCTATGGTTACTGTGACACTTTTTATTCCAGCTTCTTCACCGGCCGATTGATCAATTATTTCTGAAGCAAATCCGCGTCTTTCTGACCAGCGCATATACATGCGAAGCAACATGCCAGCAAAATCTTGAGAGTCTACTCCACCTGCTCCTGCATGTAGAGTTAGGATAGCGTTACCACGGGAATGTTCCCCTGATAGCATGGCTTCTAGATCCAATCTGGTGGTTCTATTCTCGATATCAACAACTTCGGCGGTTATATCGTCTAGAAGAGAACTGTCATCGAGTTGTGCTAACTCTATAGCGTCTGATATTCTGCGAGTTAGATCATCCCACTCCTGGATTTGCTCTCCTAATATGGTGACTTGCTGCATTATTTGCCGTGCATTGTCTGGGTTATTCCACAAACCCGGATCCGCTGACTGTTTTTGAAGTGCAGATAGTTCGCCTCTTTTACTTGGGAGGTCAAAGGCGCTCCATAAGCGTTTGCACTGTTTTATTTGTGTGTGATAGTCTAGCAATTAGATCTTGCATGTTGTGCTCCTTGCATATACTTATTCATGAATTGTTAATGGAAATGACATTATATGTTATAAGGATCAAGGAAAAGAAATAGGTGATAAGCTCATTATAAACATGTGTTTTCTAGTATCGATTAACTATACTAAAGGATGGATTATAACATTCTCTAGTTGGGCGTTACCTTTCGTTAGAAGGATAGAAGATGTTCGCGTAGTTGACCGGGAGTAGCCACATTCATTTCTTCTATTGCGCACCCCGAGTAATTTGTGGAGTACCATTCCAGTAGATTAGGGCCCCATTCGTGCGAATTGATAGTAATGATTGATTTACTATCTAGATGGCCAATGCCAGCATCGTCGGCTGAAAATCCAACTGTCCAACGGAATTTAGTCATGACTCCACTATCAACTATTGCCTGTAAGTAGGCTCTACGTGTCAACTGGGGCATCAGTAAGTATTTGCGGGCATATTGGGTGCGTGGTAATCCTCGAGTAGGACTATGGGCACTAGAAG
>DCAJ01000011.1:5903-8325 GCA_002311455.1 Anaerolineales bacterium UBA1136
AACTATCAGATCTAGAAACAATATCGTTTACTGCTATAGATGCAGCGTTTTCTAAGTATCCGGTGAGATGCTGGGGCTGTTCAACGGAGACAGGGAGATATAAAACTCCAGGATAGTGTTCCTCATACCATGCGGCCATGTTGGTGCCCCAACTTTCTGGATTGACAATAATTACTAGGCGTTGATCTAGGTTTCCAATACCGGCATCGTCTGCCGAGAACCCAACTGTCCAGAGATTTTTGGACCATTGATCGCTGCTTACTACTGATTGCATCCATTCGACGCTAGAATCTTGAGGTAAAAGTAGATAAACGCGATCGTATTGAGTTCTAGGATTACCTCGAGCTTCAGTTGTTTCCTGTTGCATTGAGTTTGTTTGAATGTAATCTTTGCTGAGAGTTAATGCACTACTCGCATTTATCTTGCCATATCCAAACCATTCTGAATGTCCAATTTGGTTGTATGTTCCTTTGTTGTGTCCCAGCATTGGGTCTGGATTTGGGTCTTCGATTTTATCAGCAGTATCTTGGAGTATTTGACGGACTTCTCTAGCAGTGAGATCTGGATTGGCTGATAATATTAGACCTGCTACTCCAGCTACGAGTGGCGCTGCGCTAGAGGTGCCTCCGAAGCTACCAGTAAATTGGCTTCCAGTCTTGTATCCTGGAGTTTCCAATTCGTTGTCTGTTGTCCATATCCCTAGTCCAGGAGATGGGTAGGAAGGATGCAGAGGATGGCCGTTACTGCTTGGTGCACAGACTGATATTTCTGGACCCCAGTTACTGTAAATAGCTTTCTTTCCAAGGCTAGTAGATGCAGAAACAGCTAATATATCTGGATGGGCAGCCATTCCATTTAGAATTGGTTCATTAGTGTATCTAAATTCTCCGAGTGGATCAGTGATCTGTCTCCATTGAAATCCAGATTCATTGGGGTTGTTGAGAGGGGCGTTATAGTTATGGGCAGCGAACACAATTAGGCATCCTTTGCCTCTAGGTCCGCCAGTAGTGGATATTTGGCTAAATTTTTCGCTTAATGCAGTGGATAAAGGTGCATAGACCGGAGGTGGACCCCAGCTGCATGATAAAACGTTGGCGTGCTGGCTGACTTCATGGAATATGTCCCACCAATCGCTATCGCGTTGTTGAAAGCTTGTCCTTACTGGCATAAATGCACAACCAGGGGCTGAACCTATTACTCCTAATCCGTTCTGCTCCGCTATTGCAACTCCTGCACATGGTGTGCCATGGTAGTCGCCTAGTATTCGATCTGGATTGGGGTCGGTGTCACCGTCAACGAAGTCGAGTGGATGAACAATTTTTCCTTCGCCTGCAAAATCCGGGTGAGATAGTTCAAACCCATCATCTATGATTGCTATGACTATATCTCGTCTACCCTTGGTGACATTCCATGCTTCCATAATGGATATGTCAGCACCAGCAATAACATCGTCAGCATCCCAGCTACGTAGATGCCACTGAAGTTGGAATCCCGGGTCTTGTGGCATGCTAGCAGCTGTCACTCTTTCGATGAGGTCTGGTTCAGAGTAATCAATTGCAGATTCGTTAGCTATATCGTTTGATACCTTTAGAGGATTTCTCCTGGATGCAGCTGACACACGCAGCACGAATGTATTCTTGGATCCGGGCAATTCTCTTAGGGGACGCACGCCATGATTAGTGCAGATGGATTGTATAGTGGCTGGTGTTGCGTCCGATTTGAATCTTGCAATAATTTGATCTGATAGGTAATAGCGCGTAGTTCCACCACCCACAGGTTTGTATGCATGATGACATACTGCTTTGGTCATGCTACGGAAACTGGTCATAGCTGTATCACGTTGATTTCTATTGACATGGGCCTTAAATATGTGTCCAGCTATCCTAGTGACTGCATGAACACCCTCTGTAGACTGCAATCGTTGAAGTTCAGTACGTGTTGAAGCTAAGGCGGTGAACACACTTGGTTCTTTCTCAAGCGTAATACGTTCTTTACCTCTAACTAAAATTAATCCTGAAGCATTGGTGTTGGGCACGTGAATTGCTACCTTATTATCTTTGTTGTGGTAAATATATTGTATAAGGTGTTCTATTCGTCGCTAAACATAATAACTATGATGGTCATAAGTACAAGAATCGTGCCTGTTGCACCGTTTTGATAGATGTAAGTCCTTGAAGAATAGATTGGGTATAACATGAAAAGTACTATGCTTAAGTTCACAGCAACTGTTTTATCACTGATAGCTTTGTTTATGTGCATGCTACTATTAAGTATTGGAATATATCAAATAGATTATTTTGAAAGAATATTTCCGGGCGTTACAGTATGGGGCGTAGATGTTGGTGGAATGAATAGGCTTGAGGCGACCGAACGTTTAAGCAGGTATACGGGATTTCTGCAAGACGAGACAATAATCTTGAGG
>DCAJ01000011.1:8336-9909 GCA_002311455.1 Anaerolineales bacterium UBA1136
GACGATAGTGTTACATGGAATTTTACGCCGGGTCAGCTAGGAATGTCGGTTCAGCTGGAGGACGCTATTGAGTCAGCATTTGCAGTAGGTCATTCCGGAGCATTGTTGGACGATTTGTTGGAACAATGGAATATCTTTTATTTTGGTCAGCACATTTCGCCTGTAATCGTGCTTGATATGGTAATGACTGAAGAGTTATTGAAGGGAATTTCCAGGAGTGTCAACGAACTGCCACGTGATGCTTCATTCTCTGTAATAGGAAATGTCCTCACTGTAGACGAAGGTCAAAAGGGTAGGACAGTAGATATCGCCAAGAGTATGGAAAAGATAGTGAAGCCATTATCGGATTTCGTCGCTGCTGACGTTGAGCTGGACATTGATGAGTTTACTCCCATGCAAGTAGATGCAGAGAAGCAGCGAAATATTGGACAAATGATTATTGATGCACCCTTGGTCATATCAGTTGAGTATCCTACTGATATAGACGGACCACCTTGGGTGGTTGATCAAGCTTCTCTTATTGACATGCTAGTGTTTCGTAGAGATAGGGATGTGAACGACAGTCAATATACTATCACTATAGACGAAGGACGCATGGTGGAGTTTTTGCAATACGCTGGAAAACAACTAAGAATAGATCCGCAGAACGCTAAGTTTGGGTTCGATGATGAAATTGGGCAACTAGAACTTGTGAGGTCTGCGGTCGTAGGGAGGGAGCTTGATGTTGATGCTACTCTTGTTGGTGTCATTGAGTCTCTTGAATCAGGTGAACATAAAGTGTTCTTCCGATTTAAGGTTGTTGAACCTCATTTGGGTGATGATACCACGCTGGATGAACTTGGTATTACTGGTATGGTTGCAGAAGCTACTACTTTCTTTCAAGGTAGCGGCGAGAGCCGTCAACAGAATATTAAAGCTGGATCCGAGATGATGAATGGTGTGATGGTTCGTCCCCGGGAGGAATTCTCATTTAATGAAAATCTGGGCGACGTTAGCCTTGACACTGGTTTCGCTGAGGCTTGGATAATTTTTGGCGGTAGGACTATACAAGGGGTTGGTGGAGGGATATGCCAGGTTAGTACTACGGTATTTAGAGCGGCTTTTTTCGGTGGCTATCCAATATTGGAGCGAAATCCTCATGCATATAGGGTGGGATATTATGAGCAGGGTTTGAAGAGTCCTGGTCCAGGTCTCGATGCAACTATATTTTCGCCTATTGCCGACTTTCGTTTTGTGAATGATAGGGATGCATGGCTGTTAATTGAAACTGAGGTAGACGAGGACAATAAGTCACTTGCGTTTAGATTTTATAGTGCGGATGACATGCGTAAAGTTACTGTATCAGAACCGCAGGTTACCGATATAGTGGAAGTAAAAGAATCTGTATACGAGTTCAATCCTGATTTGGAAAGTGGTGAGATAAAACAGGTTGACTGGGAGAATGAAGGTGCCAAGATTGCTGTCGAGCGGGTTGTGGAACTTAACAATAATGTGATCATCGAAGATAATATTCGTACTACTTATCAACCATGGGGATCTGTGTATCAATTTGGTCTGGATGCGGAGCTGCCTG
>DCAJ01000017.1 GCA_002311455.1 Anaerolineales bacterium UBA1136
CCGATGCGGATGGAAACCCTCTGTCTGGAGCAAATGTGATAATCGAAGGAACATCATTGGGCGCTGCAAGCAACCAAGAAGGTGGTTTCGTAATCCTTGATGTGCCTGTAGGAACATATACAGTGAGTTGCGATTATATAGGATTTAGTGTATTGAAAGTATCCAATGTGGCTGTATCATCTGGATTGACATCTCTTCAAGATTTTGGCCTTCAAAAATCTAGCATTGAAGGTGAGATAGTAGAAGTAAGGGCAGAGAAACCTCTGGTAAATCTTACAGCAACTAATGTTGTAAGATCTATAACGGCTTCTGAACTTAGAAGCTTACCAACTCGTAATACATCCACTTTTTATTCTTTACAGCCGGGTGTTGTTAAGCAAAATGGTGAAATTTATATTCGCGGAAGTCGTTCGGATGAAGTTGACTATCAGCTTGATGGTGCTTCAACAAGAAGTATGGTAGGCACAGATAATGTTATAGGTGTAATTCCAGAAGCGCTAGAAGAGGTAAAAGTTAATGCGGGTGGTTATGGTGCTGAACTTGGCGGTGCTAATGGTGGGATTATTCAACAGACTTTACGTACTGGTGGAGAAAAATTAGGTGTATTATTTTTAGCTGAAAATGAAACAAACTATAATAGATCAAACATAGTTGCAACAGCTGGCGGACCCTTGTTGAGTGATAAAATAAGATACTTCTTAGCGTTAGATAATATGAGTACAGATGATTACAAACCACAATATTTCTATGGTGCAAAGTTTGATACTCTCTATGATTCTGGTGATAGAGGCGGAAGTACAAGCGACATGCAGGCTGTTAATTGGGATGATGCAACAGTGCCTGGTGGACGCAAACAGGAAAAGTTCACCATGAATGGAACTGTTCAATTAGATTACAACCCTTTAATTCTTAAAATAGGGATTGCCAATACAACAAGTAAAAAAACAATAAATTCAACGCCTATTTATCATATGTTTAACCAAGATAGGGCCGCAGAAAGATCTGATTTAAATAGGCTATTGACCGCGAAAGCTTCTTATTTTATTGATAAAAATACTCTTGTATCGGCAAACGTATCTTCATTCCATTATAGTTATGATCAATATGATCCGAATTTTTCTCATGATTCATTTGGCGATATAATGGCTTGGGGTAAACAACAGTCTGTGTTTGATGCTTTAAATGACACAACTATTGCAATGAGCTTTGATGGTGATCAGCCTGATCCATACGATTTTGCAGGTTTTGGTTTTGCAAGGCCAGGGGGGATTCGTACTGGATATTCTACAAGAACACAGGGATATACTGGTTTTGGTTTAGATATTAAAACACAGAGAGGTTATCATGAATTGAAGGCGGGCCTGGCAATGAAAAGTTGGGAAATTAAATCGTACTCAATTGGCTCATCGTCCATCTTATCATTAAATCAGGATGCTACTTTTAGTAATCTGATTAATCCAGATTCAGTCGCCTATGACATGGTAGCTGCAGCAGTTAAATTAAGACAAACTGGTGTGTATAATTACGGCTATGATGAATTCATGAATGAATCTGATGCTGAACCAAATGGACCTAAAAAGCCATCAGAAGTGTCTGTATATTTTTCTGATAAAATTGAATTGAATGATATCATTGTAAATGCTGGTTTCCGGTATGATCAATATACATCCGACATGTTCGCATTAGATAATCCAGCAAATCCAGCTTTTGATCCCGAAACATATACTGTTGATAGCCTTAATAAAGCTGAAACGAAATCTATTCTTCAACCACGGCTGGGTTTGGCTTTCCCAGTATCTGATAAAACAGTTTTTCATTTGCAATATGGAATATTTGCACAAATGCCTGATATGAATAATGCATTCGAGAGTACTACATGGTTGGCAAGAACATTTGGAGGCCAAAACTTTATTTCTGATCCAACAGGATTTGATTTTGATCCCATAATTACTACTCAATATGAGATTGGTTTTAATCATCAATTTGCAGACAATGCGTCATTTGATCTGACTGCTGATTACAAAAATACAGAAGGTCAAATAACCATTGAAAGACAGGCTACTGAACTTGGCGCTAAGTCTGCTGATTATAACGTGTATGTAAATGGTGACTTTTCAGTGATAAGAGGCTTTGAAGCTACAGTCAAAACAAATAGAGTAAATGGAATGCTGGCTTTAATAAACTATACTCTAAGTGATGCAAAGTCAACTAATTCAAATCCAAATGGTCAAGTATCATCTATAGAAAATGGAGAAGATCCTCCTACAGTAGTTAATCCAGTTATGTTTAATAATAAACATACTGGCTCAATCATTTTGGACTACATCACATCAAGTTCTAATCTATTAACAGGTGGTTGGCATGTAAATTCATTGATTAATTTTAGTAGCGGTCATAATTATACTAGAGCTACTGGTACTATGGGACAAAGAGATAGAGATGAGGGCGCTCTCCTGGCAGATAATGACCCAAGATCACGAACGCCTCTTGAGGCATTAAACAGCTCAACTACACCGTTGTCCTATACTGTTGATCTTCGATTAGAAAAAGCATTACCGTTTGGTGTGACAGCCTATACTTATGTTGAAAATATATTTGATAGGAAAAATATTACTAATGTTTATTATAGAACAGGTAATGCATCAGACGATGGGTTTTTGTCTGATGAATCCTTAAGCCAGGCTATAGTTGCGGCTCAGGGTCAGGAATATGCAAATATGTATGAATCAGTAAATATAGAAAATAGACAACATTGGATTTCAGATCAGGGATATGACCTATATGGATCACCTCGTCAAATCTTTGTTGGACTCAGAGTAAATTTCTAAATTCTAAGGAGATAGAATGAATAATAATTGTATAAAGTATATTACACCATTTCTAGTAGCAACAATATTAACTGGTGCCGAGAGCCCCGGCTCTAGAGATGTAGAAAGAGAAAAATCATTTCTACAAAGCATGAATATGTTGTTCAGGGGTAATGGTAATAATGAAGATGTGTTGGATATTAATACATTGACTACATGGGTAACAAAAGAAGGTTATTTCACCTATGATGCAGATCCTACTCATACAAATGGATCATATTTAGATGAAGATGTATCGGTTATATTTAGTCAGGGCTTAGTATGGGGAGGTCTTTTGCCAGATGTTGGCGGTGCTTCCGATGGAAGTGATACAACCTATGTGAAAGTTAATGGTAGTACCTATGCAAATGGTTTATCTGCTGGTGTGATTCTTGATAGCGGGATAGGCGATGACCCTGAAAATTATCAAGTATGGAAAGTTAACCTTGCAGATAATAGTAATTGGTCAGATTGGCCAGCTGACAAAGGTGCTCCTTATGACGATGTAGATGGTGATGGCATGTACAGTGCAGCTGCTGATAAGCCTGGTTGGCCAGGAGCAGATCAGACAATATGGATTGTAGCGAATGATATAGGACAAAATATATCAACACCCCCAAGTACAGAATTTGCAGGTTCAGATCCTATAGGAATTGAATACCAGCTTACTATGTGGGGCTATAATTTCCCATCAACTAATCCTCTTGGAAATATGAGTTTCAAAAAAGCACGAATTATTTATAAAGGATTACCAGACACATATACAAAATCTGATGGAACAGACACCACATATACAACAACAGGGAAAAATGCAACATTCGATAAATTTTATTTTGCACAATGGGGCGATCTAGATGTGGGAGATTATGGAGATGATTATGCTGGTTGTGATTTAGATTTATCTCTTGGCTATTGCTATAATGGAAACTATACAGATGCATCATATGATGCTGTAGGTCTTGGAACACCAGCTGTAGGGTTTGATTTTCTGTATGATACTGGCGGTTTAGGAATGACTTCATTTGTATACTATGCTGCTGGAACTGCTATTTCAGATGCTGATTTAGGTAGTTATTCTGGATCATTACAGTGGTATAATATATTTGAAGGAATGCTCCCAAGGCCAGCCTATCCAGATCAATCTCCCAATACAAATCCAGTTACTGGAGAAGAATCAATATTTTGGTTAGATGGTGATCCATTGACAGGATCAGGATGGATAGATGGTATGCAAATTCCACCTGGAGATCGTAGAATTGTAATGACTACTGGTCCATATACATTTGCTCTTGGTGATACTTTAGATGTAGTTGTAGCCACAATAGGTGGTATGGGAACTAATAGTTTATCATCAATCACTGTATTGAAATATCATGATACTTTTGCACAGTATGCATATGACGAGGAATTTAATTTGCCCTCTGCCCCTACAGCTCCTAGTCCAGTTACAAGTGAATATGACAAAGAAGTCGTACTGAATTGGGGAATGGATACAAATGCTATTGCAGTCATTGAAGATACAGCAGTAAAAAACTTTGAATTTCAAGGTTATAATGTTTATCAATATAGTAATTCAAGTGGTTCTTCAAGTAAGATTGTGGCAACCTATGATAAGAAAGACCTTGTACTAACAGTATTTGGCAATCAAGTCGATGAAGAAACAGGATATGTAATAAATGTACCGGTACAATTTGGAACAGATTCAGGTATCAGCAGAAGTATATCAATAAAAAATAATGCATTTACTGGCATGCCGCTTTCAAATGGTACAGACTATTATTTTGGTGTTAGTGCATATTCAACTTATGCAGGTGCAGCAGCAGATGCACCGCCTTTTGGTCAGCTTGAATCCTCAGCTACAATTCTTACTGTAAGGCCTCAGGCTCCACCTCCAGGTACAGAGTATAGTGCAAGTTATGGTAGTTCTGTTGCAGCGACACATTCATCTGGAGGTGCAACATCAAGCCCCGCTATTACTGTGGTAGCTCCTGATTCGTTAATGTCAAAAAGCTATACGATGTTTTTTAGTGAAGGTCCTGCAGATAGTATCTCAGTAGTGGAATCTGGCACTGATGCTGATGGAAACCCGATAGATGTTACAAATAAATATTCATTTAATAATCAGTGGAATTTAATCGAAACTGCAGCAGGAGTATCACGTGGCGCTGCAGGAGATACAGTTCTAAAAAATATGCCAATTAA
>DCAJ01000048.1:0-3039 GCA_002311455.1 Anaerolineales bacterium UBA1136
AGAAGCAAATAATCTTGGGGTTGTTTGGAATGCTTGGCAAACGCAATGGTCAGGAGTTGTGGAAACGAAAACTGACAATTGGATAGAGGGTGGTGTACAATTTAACCCTGATCGTTTTGAAGTAACAAGAACAACGGAAACTGTTAGAACTGATCAAACTAGAACTGGTGTCTTTACTCAAGTGGCTCTTAGAGTTGATAGAGAGTCACAAGGCTTGAGAGTTGTTTCACGAACTGCAATTCCAGTAATGAGATCACGAACTATTACGTTTACAGGTGAACATTTAAAAGGAAAAACAAGATTATATGCTTTTTTTGATAAGACTGCTGTAAGTGATCATTGTACGCCTGGAAGTTCAGATTTTGCGGTAGCGGGTGCAAATCTTATTAAAGGCGATGTTTTAATTACAAACGGAGCTGGTAAAATTGAGGGAACATTTGTGATCCCTGATCCAAAGGTTTCAGGTAATCCAACCTTTAATACAGGAGAGGTGGTGTTCAGACTTACTTCTAGTCCGCATAATGGAACAGTTACTACAGAACAACGGCCCGGCACCTCAGCATCTGCTCTTTACTCTGCCAGCGGATTGTTGGAAACACAGCAAGAATCTATTATTGCAACAAGGAATGCTGAAATTACAAGAAGAGATCTTCAAGGAAGTACTTCTTTTAATACAATGAGTACAAATGATATTAGAAGAGCGGGCGGCAATTTCAATGATGAACAGGCATTAATTGCTCATGCATTAGCAGAAGCAGAAGCGGCTCGAGCAGAAGCAGCTGCGGCCACGTTGGCAACTGCTGAAGCAATTGCAGCAGCAAATGAAGCTCGAAGAATTGCAGATGAACTTGCTCGCCAACCCCGTATAGTTACTAATATAACTGAGGTAACAAATAATATTAGTAATACCAATGTTACTGAAGTTACTAATGTTAATGTTACTGAAGTTACTAATGTTACTAATGTTACTGAAGTTACCAATGTTACTCAGGCCGCCGTCGAGACGAGCGGCGCTGCCTGGGGCCAGTGCGGCGCCTGCGGCGGTGATCCCATTGCCCAGACATTTAAAATTGAACAAGACTCATCTGGCAGTGCCGCTGGCGGGTTTCTTACATCAGTTGATATTTATTTTCAGGCAAAAGATGATGATCTTCCCGTAACATTAGAATTGCATAATGTTGTAAATGGATATCCCGGCCCGAAAATTTTACCTTTTAGTCGGGTAACTAAATCCTCAGCTAATATTAATATTTCTGATACTGCTGCAACAGCAACTACATTTACTTTCCCATCGCCGATTTATGTTGAATCAGAAACTGAATATGCTATAGTTTTACTTTCTAATACACCAGAACATAAAATTTGGATTGCCCGAATGGGTGATACAGATATTGGTGGGACTCGAACTATATCTGAACAGCCTCATATTGGTGTTTTGTATAAATCTCATAATGGTACTGGTTGGTCGCCAAGTATGATGGAAGATATGAAATTTACTATTAGAGCTGCTCAATTCACTACATCTGGTGGAATTTGTACTTTAACAAATGATGATATTCCAACTCAAACTTTAGCTAAAGACTCTCTTATTATTACTGACGCCAGTACTATATTAAAAGTAAATCATAGAGATCATGGCATGTATGCTGTAAGTAATAATGTGACAATTTCTGGCGTTACATCTCCAGCAACTACAACTTTGAATGGTGCGATTTCAGCTACAGCGACTACATTGACTCTAACGAGTGGAACTAATTTTGATGACACCTCTGGTAAGTATGCAAAAACAGCATCAAATCTTTGGTATATTAAAATAGATGATGAGATAATGACGTATACTACAATCAGCACAAATGCTGTATCTGGACTTTCAAGAGGTGTGNNTATATTAAAATTGATGATGAGATATTAACATATACTACAATTAGTACAAATGCTATATCAAGTCTTTCCAGAAGCGTGGATAGTACAACTGCTGCAGCTCATGCTGATGGCGCAACAGTATATTTGTATCAAGCACATAAAGTTCCATTTACTGAAATTAACAAAACCCATATTGCTGTTGCAAATATGGAAATTGATAGTTATACTTTAACCTTAGATACGACTCCTGTAGTTGATGGAGCTGGAAGTTTATCTTCAATTGGCGGTACGTCTATAGTAGCTACTGAAAATGCGATGATGGACATGTTCTCAACTATTATTGGGGTTATGGAATTGCCTAATACTCTTCTTTCGGCACAAGGATTAGTAGTTAGAGCTACAAGTCCATCAGGAACCCAAACATCATTTGAAAACACTCGTAATGATGAACTTGTTCCAGCAATTCGATTTCCATTAAATGATAATTTTAAATTTGATGTTCCTTATATGGTATGCTCAAGAATTAATGAAGTAAATGAATTGTCCTCTTTGAGATCATTTGAAACAAGAATTACAATGGAAACTAAATCACCTTGGATTTCTCCTGTTATTGATACTGGCAGAATGTCTATGGTTGTAATATCAAATAGACTTAACAATATAGATACTTCGGCTGATGTATATCCTACGTCTGGATATGTTGGTTCAACTGCTCCAGAAGGAGATGAAAATGCAGCAATCTATCTTACAAAACAAGTGACATTAGATACCTTGGCAACAGGAATAAAAGTTCTATTTGCAGCTCATCGACCTTCAACTTCTGAAATAAAGGTTATGTACAAAATTTTACCAGTGGATGAATCTGAAGATTTTGATAGTTTAGGATATACTTATTTTAATAGCGATGGTACTCCTGATACAACACCGGCGGCTTCTTCTTCGATTAATGATTTCCAAGAATACAAATATACAGCTGGTGTTAGTGATGATGGTATTGGTGGTCCTTTACAAGAGTTTATATCTTTTCAGATTAAGATTATTATGCAAGGAACAAACTCAGCTGAGCCACCTAGACTTAAATCATTAAGGTGTATAGCATTGGGAACATAAAATGTCAAGAGATTTTAAACAAGTTGAAGGTCATACAGATTTAGTGAGAGATAATACCTCTCATGC
>DCAJ01000048.1:3218-3410 GCA_002311455.1 Anaerolineales bacterium UBA1136
ATCTTCTCAAGGAATTAGTAGGTAATTATTCATAGATATATTGGGGTTACAGTACATATAAATATATAGAAAAGGAATATAAGTATGGCTGTACCTACAACAAAAGCTACATTAAAAAGTTATTGTCTCAGATCACTTGGATATGGAGTTATTGATATTAATGTATCTGATGATCAAGCTGATGATCGTCTA
>DCAJ01000092.1:0-292 GCA_002311455.1 Anaerolineales bacterium UBA1136
CATTTGTTATATTTAACGATAGTATATACCGATTAGCACCAGATGATTAAGCGTAAATCAATTTTGTGGTTCAATGAATGCTTTAATTGCTCCGTATCTATCAACCCAGGCTCTTGACATTCTAGGTGTATTAAATGCGCATCCTAAATCACCTTTGTTATCGATCATTATCAATCCTGCATGTGCCCTGGTACGAGATTCGAAGACTTGAATAGCTTTATTAATCGCATGTTCTACTGTAGTGACGATAAGGTTGTGCCCATCGAGCAGTCTATGGGTGTAGTGAAAACTC
>DCAJ01000092.1:369-12064 GCA_002311455.1 Anaerolineales bacterium UBA1136
GACGTACCACATGATTTTCATGTATTTGATGGGGAAGGCCATGGCTGGCGTCAGGAAGACACTATTTCTCGATATTTTACTTCCGTAGAACAGTTTTTAGATAAACATGTGAAAAATAGGTAATTAATCAGGCAGGTAGGCTATATTATCTGTCTTAATTGTTCTAGCGTTATATTTCCTCCACTCATGATGATTGCTACGCGTTTGCCCTGCAATCTTTCTGTTAATTTACATGCAGCAGCCAATGATGCAGCTCCTGAAGCTTCGACCAGGTTATGCGTTTTCTCAATTCCTAGAACAACTGCATCCATTAATTCCTGCTCGCTAACCAACACAAAGTCATCTAGATGATCTTGCAATATTGCTTGAGGTACATCAAATGTAGTGCGTGTAGCCAACCCCTCTGCAAATGTCTCCATTTGTGCTTCTACAGGTTTCTGTTCTTTCCATGATAGATATGCGGCAGGTGCAGCTGCAGCCTGTACACCTATTATTTCAATTAGTGGGTTGGTGGCTTTTGCTGCTATACAAGCGCCGGCAGCACCACTACCTCCTCCAATTGGTACTATGATTACGTCGACGTCTGGAAGGTCCTCTAGTATTTCTAGAGTGTAGGTGCCGACACCAGCTATGATTAGTGGGTCATTACCTGAGGACAGGTAATGAAGACCTTCTTTTTCAGCAACTTTTTCAATATGCTGGCGACAGTCGTCAAAGTCATTTCCTACAAATCGAACCTCTGCTCCTAGATTTTGTGTGGCTTTCACCTTAGCCTCGTTGGCACCATTCGGCATTGCTACAACTGCACGAATATTGAATAGGCGGGCTGCATAGGCGACACTTTGCCCATGGTTTCCGGTAGAAGCAGTTATTACACCAGTGTTGCTAGCTTGATTCTGGAAATTGGCCATGAAATTTATGCCTCCACGCACTTTGAATGCGCGTATTGGTAGATGGTTTTCATGTTTGACCCAGACTTCTGTACCTATTGCTTCACTTAAGTTTGGATAATGATAGATTGGCGTGGGTTTGAGGTACGGAGCAATTGTTATTCGAGCCTGCAATATATCTTGGAAGGAAGGGATGATCATTATTTTAATTCTTCAAGTCGTTTAGTAAGAGTATTGCGAGATACTCTATGCTGCGTCAGTCTATGTCTTTCCTTTTCGACTATATCCTTAGGTGCTTTATCAGCAAAAGGACTATCTAGCAGTTTCTCCAATCGTTCTATCTGGCTTTCTAGAACTTCTATTTCATTTTCTATTCGTGATGCTTCAGCTTCCGTGTTGACATTTTCATTTATGTCTAAGTAGATTTGAGTGGTACCTACCACTAGTGATATGTCTGTTGCCACTGAGCTGTCGTCCACTGATTTGATCTCTAAGCGTTCAGATTCAATTTTTGCAAGAGATACTAGCACATGTCGCTGCCCGGAAATCATTTCAGATTGCTCTGATGTTATTATCGTAGCCCCTATTTTTTGTTTATTTGCTATGCCATGTTCAGACCTAGCATTTCTAATTGTACGTATTATTTCCGTTAAGTGATTAAAATTGGCAACAGAATCAGATGCGTCTGATATCTTCCCAGCGGGCCATGGAGCGATAATTAGTGCTTCTGACCAACCATTTTCGGGAGTGAAACGATCTTTACATGTTGATTTGAGTTGCTGCCATATTTCTTCAGTTATAAAAGGAATGAATGGATGCAACAGGCGTAAGGTTTTGTCAAGGACATCTACTAATATGCGTAAAGTTGCTTCTGTAGTGTTTGGGTCTGCAAGCTGAAGTTTTGAAATTTCTATGTACCAGTCAGCATATTCACCCCAGATAAATTCATATGCTGTAGTTCCTGCCTGACTATATTGATGTTGCTTTAGTAATCTAGTGCAAGTTTCGCAGGTTTCTTCTAAACGAGCTATTATCCATAGATCTGCCAAAGAGAGTTCGTTATGAGAATCATTCTGTGGTATTGCATCTATTTTGCCGATCACATACCGGGCAGCATTCCAGATTTTGTTGGCGAAGTTTCTATTTGCTTTAACTCGCTCGATACTTAGATTCATATCATTACCTGGAGTAGATCCCGTGAGTAGAGTAAATCGTAGTGCATCGGTACCATATTCATCCATGACCTGTAAAGGATCAATGACATTGCCGAGTGTTTTGCTCATTTTGCGTCCCTGTTCGTCACGGACTAGCCCATGTAGATAAACCTGTTTGAATGGCACCTGTCCAGTGAATTCTATGCCCATCATAATCATGCGCGCTACCCAAAAAAATAAGATGTCATAGCCTGTTTCTAGCATTGTGGTCGGATAAAAATACTTCAGATCATCGGTCTCTTCAGGCCATCCCAGTGTCGAGAATGGCCATAGGCCAGAAGAGAACCATGTGTCAAGCACATCCTCATCTTGTTTGAGGGTGATTTCTTTACCAAGCTTTTCAATTGCTTGTTTGTATGCTTCTTCTTCGTTATGTGCGCAAAATAAGCTGCCGTCAGGTGCGTACCATACAGGTAAGCGATGTCCCCACCAGAGCTGTCTAGATATACACCAGTCTCGAATATTTTCTAACCAGTTAGAGTAGGTCTTTTCAAAACGGGCTGGCGTGATGACAATACGTCCTTCTTTAACTGCTTTCAGCGCTGCTTCAGCTAATGGTTGCATACTAACGAACCACTGAGTGCTGATCATTGGTTCTACAATTTCTCCTCCACGTTGAGTTCGGGGCACATTCAGCATATGCGGCTCTTCTCGGTCGGTGAGGTTAGCATCATTCATGTCAGACCATATTTGTTTACGAGCTTCAAACCGGTCAAGGCCAACATACGGTCCACCAACTTCTGTGACATTGGCGCTACGGTCGAGAACCGATATTACAGGAAGGTTATGCCGTTGGCCAATTTCGTAATCGTTGGGATCGTGCCCGGGCGTTATTTTTAGTGCACCTGTACCGAAATCTTGGTCAACGTACTCATCAGCTATAACAGGAATCTCACGTTCGATTATCGGGACTAATGCTGTTTTTCCTACAAAATGCTGGTAACGCTTGTCCTCGGGATGTACAGCTACCGCTGTATCACCTAGGATAGTTTCTGGTCTTGTAGTTGCTACTGGAATATACTCGTCGCTGTCCTTAAGTGGGTATTTGAAGTAGTATAGTGTTCCGGGCTCTTGGCTGTATTCTACTTCTAGATCACTCACAGCTGTTTTAAGTCCAGGTGACCAGTTTATCAATCTAGGTCCTCGATAAATCAAGCCTTTGCTGTAAAGACGCACAAAAGCTTCGCGTACAGCAATAGATAAGCCATCATCTAATGTAAAACGCTCTCGGTCCCAATCGCATGATGCTCCTAAACGACGGAGCTGATTTGTTATTTTGCTTCCATATTCATGTTTCCAATCCCATACTCGTTCAAGAAACTTAGTGCGCCCTATTTCCTCGCGGTTTGTTCCCTCAGCAGATAGTGATTTTTCTACTTGTAATTGCGTGGCAATTCCTGCATGATCTGATCCTGGCACCCATAATGTGGATAGACCACACATTCGATGGTAGCGGATCATGAGATCTTCCATTGCTACGAACATAGCATGACCCAAATGTAATTCGCCGGTCACATTGGGTGGGGGAATTGCAATCACATAAGTTGGTACATTGGGGTCAAAACTTTCGTTTTGAGGTTGGTTTTTAGGCTTGAAATAGCCTTGTTGTTCCCACCAATTGTATAGACGTTCTTCCGTAGATTTGAAGTCGTATGTTTTAGGTATGTTTGTCATAGCAGCATATTGTATGGATAACAATCGTCATTTTTTATGCATAGGACAGACTCTGCCGCACACTTATTTTTGTGGCTGTGCGTGCAGGCCAAAGAGAAGCAAGTATAGCAAGCACAACTACTGCTCCCAGCCATGTCAAAGCAGCCATCCAATTGTAATAAAAGTCCAGGTCCATTTTGAGCATTACTTGTCCTAATTGTCGCGAAATGGGTTGAGCTATCACAAATGCAATAGGCACTGATAGTATCCAGCTGACTATACCTTGTGCTAGACCCTCCAAAAGAAACATGTTGATTATTGTATTAGAACGTGCGCCGATGGCACGCATCACTCCTATTTCTCTGGTGCGCTCAACAACACTAATGGACAGAGACCCCATCAATCCTAGTCCGCCAACTATGGCTACTATCAAAGCTAGCATTAGGAGCATTGAAGTTACTGTACTGAATTGAAAAATAGCGTACTCTTTGTCTTCAACAGTAGTATTTGTACCAAAGACACTTACTCGCATTCTTCTATCCTCATATAGGTCCTGTAGAGTTTCCTTGACAGCCAGCACTGATTCGGGATCAGAAGATGTTGTACGTACCAGCAAATCCGTTCCATACTGGAACTTTTTGGTCGAGCGGTATACTGCAGAAAGTGGCGCGTATATCGGATCAGGGTCTCCTACTTTACGAAATACTACTTGGAAAATCCCTACAACTTGCCATTCATCGCTGCCAAGAATATCCAAATCTAGAGTAATGGTATCTCCCACATCTATGTTGTTGTCAATGGCTAATTCTTTACTTATTACTACAGCGTTACCGTCCTCTGGTTTTAGCCAACGACCTGATAACATAGTAGGACGATACATTTCCTCATTTATAGGTATTCCTACTAAATTAGATGCAGAGCCTGCATCACGTGCAACTTGGCCCGACCTCAATACCGATGCTGCATGGCTGTACCACATAGATGCTTGTTCCACTCCCGGTGCTGAGTTGGCTAGATCAATTGCCCGAGGAGAACGTTGGTCCCACACGAAGTTTAACCGGAGATCATATCCACGTCTATCCATATCTTTTGATACTGTGGTAATTAGTGATTTCGACAAACTCATTATCATGATGAACATCGTTCCTGCAGCTACCAGCACTAGCTGGGTTAGTATGAGTCTTCCTTTACGACGAAACATGTTGCCTATAGCAAGAGTTTGTGGCGGAGTTAAGTATTGTTGACCTATTCTCTCAAGCCATTTATCAATCCAATTTTCGCCATACTGTCCACTTCCTAATCCGTAGCTAGCAATTGCTTCTCTGACAGTTATTGATGCTCCATGCATTACAGGCCATAAGGCCGCCAGTACAGGTACAGCCAAGGCTGCCAAGAATTGATAGATTGCAGCAGACTGAGATATACGAAAGATTTCGTGGTCTATATTGAAAATATTTAGAAACCATTTACTTCCCTCAAAAGCTATTGTAGCACCTAGAGGCAATGAGATTACTAAGGCTAAAATTCCATAAACTAATACGCTACTGAGGTATAGCTGGATGATTACGTGACTTTGACCACCAATAGCTTTAATTATACCTATTTGGTTAGTCTGTTCGGTTACTATTGCAGTCATAGTGTTAGTCACTAAGACGACACTCATGAAGAGTGAAACCACTGCTAATATTTCCATGACAAGTACTACTCCATCTAAAAATATTTTCCCCCAGTGCTCATCAGGGTTCTGAAAAAAAGTAGCGCCAACTGAAATTTGTTCTTTTCCAAGTTGATCCTTGATCTCAAAAGCCATTTCTTCAGAGGTAATTCTGCTGTATGGGGAAACTCGTACTTTTAGATTAAAATATGAACCTTCTGGAATACCTAGTCGTTCGAGACCTTGGGGATTCATGAAAAACAACGCATCCCCCCCAAATGATGGTGGTTCAACAAACGGATGTCGTATCATTCCATTTATGGGTAGCCAGCGGCCAGTACCGTCTGCTAGCTTTATTTGTATTTCGTCACCAATATCAATGCCATAGAACTCACTAGCTGAACGTTCAATTCCCAAGGTATTCTTCGTAGGCCACCCGCCTGATATTAGTGTGATTTGGTCATAAGTTTGCTCGTTGTAGTCAGGTCGAGTAGCTACCATGCCTGGTTGCCATTTGTCGTCTGATTTCAGTTTATAACGCAATCCAATTTGATTGGTGATATCTACTGATATAACCCCATCGATCTTTGAAAGTTGATCAGCCATATCTTGGTCTATTTCTTGGAACGTAAACATGTTGATGTGTGATGGATAGGTAGAAGTATGTGAAATATCCATTTGGGTAAGTAATTGATCATTCATACCAAAAATGGCCCCTACGCAGAATACTCCTGAAGCGATACTCATTATTACTAGCAAAGTGCGGGATTTGCGTTCCCAGAGGTCATTCCATAGTTTGCGCCACAGTATATTCATATGGTTGACACCTTCACTCCAGAATATTCGTCGCGTGAAATACGACCGTCGTCCAATTCTATTACTCTAGGCACTCTTCCAGCTAATACTTGATTATGGGTGACCATGATTATGGTCTTTCCTTCTGATGATAGCCTCACGAAAATGTCGAATACGTCATCTGCAGTCCGTGCATCTAGGTTGCCAGTCGGCTCATCAGCTACTAGTAATGGTGGATCATTAGCAAGCGCCCGAGCTACAGCAGCGCGCTGTTGTTGACCTCCTGACACCATATTAGGCAACTTGTGCAACTGATCGGCTAGACCTACCAATTCGAGCAGTTCAGTAGCTCGGGCTTTACGTTGGTTGCGAGGAAGGATTCCAGCAAAAGCCATCGGTAAGATTACGTTTTGTAATAGACTAAGTGCAGGAAGCATCTGAAAGAACTGGAATATGATGCCTACATTTTTGCCTCTCCATGCAGCCAGTTCATTCTCGCTCATAGTAGTTACATTTTGGCCAGTAACTAGTACTTCTCCAGATGTAGGAAAATCTATTCCGGTGACCATATTCAGTAATGTAGATTTACCACTACCAGATTGTCCAACGATACTAATAAATTCTCCTGCATGGACTTCGAGGCTAAGCTCTTTTAATACAGGTATTTCAGATTCTCCTACTTGAAATGATTTATTTACCCTCCGTAGTATTACTACGTGTTTATTGTTTGAATTGATGTAATCATTTGTGCTGCTTGTTTCTTTAATGCTGGTCATGATTATGATTCTACCAGAATGGGAGAGTGGCTTGTGTAAGACCATTGTTAAACATAAAATGGCTAAGCACTTGGTTTCTATTCAGTGTGAGGTCGTGATGGAGTGGCTAGATGTAGTTCTAGGTCACAATAATCCGGCAGTTATTTGAGATTAGCATTTATGAGGTCAGTGAGTTATGAGTAGCAGTTCGGTCCATAGGTGGAGTAGTGATGCCGGCCTAAATCACTTACAGAAAATATTATGGATGATACTTAATTGGGTAAACAACCACTGGTTTCCTAATTGGAGTGATAGTAATTTGTCAATAGGTTACTTTAATCCCGTGGTGTCTAACTATAGTTGGGGTGAAGCTTACGAGACTATGACTTCACCTTCCCGTACTTTGGCTAAAGTATTTATGCTGCAATTACCATGGCAGGAAATTAAGGATGAGCTTGGAGACATCCATGTTCTTGATATTGGGTGCGGATCTGGCAATAATGGATTGCGTTTACAATCGTGGTCAGGGGACATTATTTCCAGTTATTTAGGCATAGATCTAAAGCGTCATAGTAATTGGAAGGAAGTTTCCAGTGTGCTCTCTAATTCTTCGTTTATACGCACCAACGTATCTAATATAGCAGAATGTTTTAGAGTGGAAACAAATTTTATTTTTTCGCAAAGTTCCATTGAACATCTTGAAGATGATATAAAGTTGTTTCATGATATACATGTATTTGTCAAGAAAAACACTAAACCTATTATTCAAGTGCACTTGCTTCCATCTGCTGTAGGGTTAGGTCTTTACAGGTGGCATGGGGTGCGACAGTATACGCCACGCACAGTTTCTACTCTTACTAAAATATTTTATGATTGTTCCTATGCGTGTCTGTTTCCTCTAGGGGGAAAAAGATGTAATACTGCACATATTTCATTGCGAAGGTTCCACCAAATGTCTAATTTAGAAGGCGAATGTACGACGATGGTACAAGATCAATATTCTGATCGGGTTCGTACAGCAATTATATCTGATGCAAAAGAGAGACAAGCGCGACCCTCATTTTATGCTCTTGTAATACATTCGAATTGGTCAAGGAGAATATATTGATGGATTGGGACACTTTTAAGTTTGATGCAGAAGCGATTGCGTCTAGTATCTGTGAGTGGGTGGCTGTTGAGAGTCCTACTTATAACGCAAATGCTGTCAACAAGATGATGGACTTAGCAGAAAGTCTTATGAGTAATATGGGGGCAGATATAGTTCGGACACCAGGCTCGGGTGGCTACGGTGATGCCCTACAGGCTAGTCTAGGATTTGACCATGGACCCCAAAAAGCAGGAATACTTATTCTGGGGCACCTGGATACGGTACATTTGGAGGGCACTCTCTCCGAAGAGCTGCCCATTAGGAGAGAGGGAGATAAATTGTTCGGACCTGGTGTATATGACATGAAAGGCGGAATGTATATGGCCTGTCATGTAGTCAAAAAAATATTAGAATTAAAAGGTACCTTAAGATTGCCAATAACATTTCTATTCATACCAGACGAGGAAATTGGCAGTCCAAGTACACGGAATCGGATTGAAGAAGTGGCACAAACAAACAAGTATGTCTTAGTACCAGAACCAGCGAGGCCTGGTAAGCTCATTACCGGCCGCCATTCTTTTCTGCGTTACATACTACATGTTTATGGTAAGCCTGCTCATGCCGGTGTAGCAACAGGAGTGGGCAGTAGTGCGATTAGTGTGATGGCAAAACTAATTGAACAAGTTGAAAGTTATTCTGATGTAAAGAAGGAGATTACATATCGAGTTGGGAACATCAATGGAGGTACTTTTGTCAACGTGATTCCCACTGAATGTCATGCCGAGGTCCTCTGCGTTGCTCCTAGTAGTGAAGCTGTAAGAGAAATCCAGAATCACATGGGCTCGATAGAAAGTCCTGATCCTGATGTGCGCGTTGATATCGAGACTGGTCCGATACGCCCTTTATTTCAGAAGTCGGAAGGCAATATGGAGTTGTTTAAAATTGCGCAAAAAGTAGCTGCTGAAGTTGGTCTAGAACTCGGCCATGGTCAATTCGGCGGCGGCAGTGACGGCAATTTTACTGGCGCACTAGGAATTCCGACATTGGATGGACTGGGTGTGGAAGGTGATGGACATCATACAAAAAATGAGCATTTACTAATTTCATCACTAGTCACACGGGCCAAATTCTTCGCAGGATTGCTTGATACTCTGTCCGACCGTAGCACTTAGAGAAAACAATATAGAATCAAATATACTGGCATCTAAATAGTGAGAGCTTTTACCTTCTGTGACGCAAAGTTGATTAATCGTACCTTTCGTGTACTGATTAATTTGGCTATGTTAGTTTTAATTAGCGGGAGGGTTGAAATAGTATATGCTACAGAGGATTGTAGCACCAAGAGTGACCATGTAGACCAAGCGCCAGTTCGTTATGTCGGAGGGATGAGATATCAGCTGAAAACTCCAAATCAGATAGGATCAGAGTTGCCATATGCGTCCAGTGTAGAGATCTGTGATAAACAATATTTAGTATCTGAAGCTGTTAGTTTGGCTAATTTGCATTCACAAAATACAAGTGATCGCAAAACAGAAAATAGGAAGATCAAGTCTGACTCTGTAGTTGTTGTAATCGATGACTTTGGCTATCGTAATGATTGGGTGTTAGATGGATTTCTTGCTTTAGACGCTGACTTAACATATGCCGTGATACCCGGGAATCAGTTCAGTGCTAGCACTAGTAGGCTAGTGCATGATAGGGGTTATGAGTTAATAATTCATATGCCTATGCAAGCTATAGGGCCTGCGCCAGGCGAAGTTGATTATAGGCTGTTTACCTCTATGAATGAGCAAAATATATATTCAAGGATACAGAATGCTATAGTTGAAATGCCTAATGCTGTTGGCATGAATAATCATCAGGGTTCCGCTTTTACAGCACATCCGTATTCTATGAGCGTTGTAGCATCCGAACTTCGGAGGCAGAACTTGTATTTTCTGGATAGTGTTACCAGCGCACATACAGTAGGTGTTGAAAGTATGCGTTCCGCAGGTGTGTCTGTAATTGAAAGAGATTTCTTTCTAGATTCTGTAGATGATTTGCAATACATCAATGAGCAACTGGAAAGATTAGCTTATTTGTCTAATGAACAAGGGTATGCTGTAGGAATTGGGCATGTGCGTACAAACACTCTTTTAGCCTTGCAGCAGTCGATACCGCGCCTAAAACAAGCTGGTTATGAGTTTGTATTTGTCTCGGAAGTTGTAAATTTTATGCCACAATAATTCTATAGTGAAGTAATCGAACTTGCGTATATGAAGAATTCTGTGAGTATTCCTATCCGTCAGCAGGAAATCGGGCATATAGAATATGCTATTTTTGATGTTCTTATCACATATGAAAAGTTGTTTCTATGGCTCCAGGATAGGTATTTTGATACAGCAGAGAATTGTCAATATTTGTCAAAAGATGAAAATATTAAATGTGTAGAATGTCGCGGTGAACAGTACGATGCTGGGGGATACTCTGAGCCTAGGCTATGGATTTATGCTGAAATTAGAGAGTATTCTGGTTATATCAATGTTGATTGTGTTGGGCACCCAGCTACGATAAAACAATTGCGTCGACAGTTCGAGTAATAAGCTGGAAATTAGTTAATACTACACAAAATAATATGCCACGTTGTTTCTTATATGTTTCATAGGAATTGAAAATGTAATGTTAACGGTGTGACCGTATTATTAAGGTAGTCAATCAAGACTAACAAAACTTACATGGAGGTAAAATTATGACAAATATAGTGAGACGCAGTTCCAATAGAGCATTGTTTTCACCATTTGCAACTGCCTTGCCTATAAGAGGCATCTTTGAAAGCTTTTTTAATGATAGTTTGGCTAGTGCACCTTGGACAATGCAGTTTGGCACTAGTCTCGCAGTCGATGTAACTGAAAGCGAAGATGAATATGTTCTTACTGCTAATGTTCCTGGTGTAGAAGCAAAGGATATTTCCATTCAACTAGAGGATCGATTAGTATCTATTTCTGCTGATATGTCTACTGAAGGCGAAATTGATGAGAATGGGTACTTAGTGCGCGAGCGCAGGGTTGGAGCATACAAACGCAACTTGCGATTAGGGTCAACGTTCGAACATGATAAAGCTAAAGCAGTGGTTAAGAATGGTGTGCTGACACTCAGTATACCGAAGGCTGCTGAATCCAAGCCTCGGCATGTAGAAGTAGAAGTTATGTAATCAGCAAAAAAGCGACCTCTGTTTGGTCGCTTTTTTGCTGATTACATTGGTGTCTAGCAGATTTTATTGAGTAGGTTTAATTACAGTATCTTCAAACCATGAACGTGCTGTTTGTATAGCATTATTGAGATTCCCCTCTGCTAATGTAGTCATTAGATCCTGAAGTTCATCAATGTCAATGTCGGTATACATACTAAGTGCGTTTTTCATTCGTTCCATGCATATAGGAATATTTAGGATGTGCTTTACATCACTTTGAAGATCGAGAAGTTCTGGTAGTAACGGAAGCCAACTTTCTCCATTTTCTGTTCTCTGTATGTATTGGTCAACTAGCATCTTAATTTCGGATGCAAGTCTACGCATAGCATCAATGCTGCATGGGTCTGGTGCAGGAGTGGGAGTAGGTGTAGGCAGAGGAGTGGGTGTTGGCGTGGGCGTGGGCGTAGGCGTCGGTGTC
>DCAJ01000092.1:12227-15608 GCA_002311455.1 Anaerolineales bacterium UBA1136
TGTTAGCTATTGGTTAGTTATATCTGTGTAATTCTATATAGATGAGTGGAAGCAAGAATCTTGCCAAAAAGCACTGATGTATTTATAGAGATATTATATGCATTGCTATTAAATTTACAGAACCATATTTAAGTTGTAGTTTTCCTTGGATTATTACAAAGTTTGAGTGATATTCGGTTCGATATGAGTTGTATGTATTAGGATGGATTACCACATTAATGAGTCCACTACTATCTTCTAAAGCAAGAAAGCGAATGCCATTTGCAGTAGGTGGGCTTTGTCGTGTTACTATTATTCCTCCCACTTTCACTTTTTGTCCGTTATTCATGCTGTGTAGTTGAGAAATAAGTATTGTCTTGTGATGGGAAAATGTATTTCTATATAAATAAGTAGGGTGGTTATCGATGCTTACTTTAGTTACATTGAGCTCGGCCGCAAATTTCTGTTCAGATGTCATGGGTTTCAATGTGACCTGTTCTCCAGGTATGGTCAGGTTTAGATCGCTTGGTCTAGTGGTAGTGTGATAAGCATCAGTCAATTCCCATAGTATTTGACGACGGTCTTTTTTGGGGTATAGATAATCCAATGCGCCAGACAAAATCATCGACTCCATTAATGGCCTAGGAAATTTAGTGCGTTGTACTAGACTAGGTAAAGATTGAAAAGGGGCAATCTTACGTTCTTGTAAAAGAAGGTTGATATGCTCATTTCCAAGTCCGTGGATAGTTTGCAAGCCTAGACGTATTTTTCCGAATTGTAGTGTACTTCTAGCTTGAGAATACCTTAAGTCTAATGGCGAGAAACTTACTCCTATCCTTCGAGCATCTGATATTACAACATGTTCTGGGTAGAATCCCATGGGTTGGTTTCGTAATAGACCAATGAAGAATTGGGTAGGATGATGGCAGCGTATCCATGCCGACCAATATGTGATAACTGCAAATGCGGCCGCATGTGCTTTTGAGAAAGAGTATCCCCCAAAAGATTTCAATTGATCAAAAATTTGATTGGCTATAATATTACTTACTCCTCGTGATTGTGACCCATCTATAAATCTTGTGTGGAAATCTTTCAATTGCTCTCTAGCATGTTTGTGACTTAGAGTCCTGCGTAATAGTTCTCCTTCGCCAGTAGTAAATCCAGCTAGATCACGAGCTATTTTAAGTACTTGTTCTTGAAAAAGAATAACACCTAAGGTTTCCTGTAATGCTGGTTCTAGTAGTGGATGCAGATAGGTTATTGGCTTTTTGTGTTCGCGTCGTAGTAGATAAGGGTTTACCATGTTGGATTGTAATGGCCCGGGTCTTATTAGTGCTACTTGGACAGTTAGATCTGCGAACGATCGTGGTTTGAAGCGCGGAATTAGTGATGCTTGTGCTCGACTCTCTACCTGGAATACCCCAATTGTTTCTCCATGGCAGATCATGTCAAATACATCGGGATCATCAAATCTGAGTTTGTCTAGTTCTGGTGATGGATTTATTAGGTCGCATGCGTCAGAGATTGCTGCGAGTATGCGTAGTCCTAGCACATCTAATTTGATCCAGTCCATGAGCTCTAGCGAATCCTTGTCCCATTGCACAACAGTTCTTTGCTTCATAGTTGCTGGTTCAATAGGCATATAGTTTGTTAGATGATGTTTTGAAAGTATCATGCCTCCATTATGTATACCAAGATGCCTTGGAAATCCTTCAAGAAGGGCGGATATACGTAGTAATTCTTGCCAGCGCGGAGCGTAGAAACCATCTTTGATAGTTGCACGTATGCTTTCTGATTCTGGCAAAGAAGATGCAGAGCGATCATCTAATACAGTAGTGGCATTTCGTAATATGTCTCTATCAAACCCTAGTGCTAATCCTACATCGCGTAGTGCTGAGCGTGCGCGAAAAGTAACGATAGTGCATGCCATAGACACTTGATCTGGACCATATTTTCTGTATATGTACTGGATAACCTCCTCTCGTCTATCAGCTGCAAAATCGATATCTATATCAGGAGGGGTTGAACGCTCCCTAGATAAGAATCGTTCGAAGACTAGGCCATTTCTCAAAGGATCTACAGGGCTAATGTCTAGCAAGTAAGCGACTAAAGAGTTAGCTGCACTACCACGACCTTGGCAAAGAATTCTATGTTTGCGTGCGAAACATATCAAATCCCAAACTATTAAGAAATAGTTTGCCAAATTATGTTCTGTAATCATTCTGAGTTCATGATCAAGTATATGGATGTATTTGTCTTTATTAAGACCAATTTTATGTGTAAGTGCTGTGTAACATAGTTTACTTAATTTGTCATCTGAATTCATTTGGGACGATAGCTGTATTTGTGGCAGTGTTTGTGGTCCAGCAGGTAAATGTACTAGGCACCGCTCAGCTATGGAAAATGTGTTGCTTATAGATTGTGGCCATTCATTAAAGAGTTTCTTCATCTGTTGTGGACTGCGGAAATAATATTCATGATTAGTACGAAGATGATTGGTAGCGCGCTCCAAGGGTAATCTGTGCCTTATACAGGTCAGAATATCATGGAGAGGCGCATCTTCAGGGGTTAGATAGTGTACATTTCCGGTGGCTACTAATGGGAGGTTCAATTTAT
Source organism: Anaerolineales bacterium UBA1136 (assembly GCA_002311455.1). Taxonomy (GTDB): domain Bacteria; phylum Chloroflexota; class Anaerolineae; order Anaerolineales; family UBA11657; genus UBA11657. Next base: position 14,823 of record DCAJ01000092.1, read on the forward strand.
TACTAATATTCTCTAATCCTGTATTTATATGATGGTCATTACGTTCATGATGATTCTGAATTTCTAAAAAGAAGCAATCTTGTCCAAATATTTCTGAATATCGTGAAGCCATATGGATGGCTGCTTTATAGTCTCTAGCAATCAAGGCTTGTACTATGGGGCTTTTTCTGCATCCAGATAGCGCAATTAACCCTACGGAGTTTTCAATTAATATATTTTCTTGTAATACGGCTTTGCCCTTTTTGCCTCTATGATGAGAAAGTGTTATAAGACGACATAGATTAGAATATCCAATCTGATTTTCAGCTAACAGAGTTATATGGCCACCTTTATTAGCTAAACTGATCTCACATCCGATTATTGCTTTAATGCCGGCTTTTTGCGCTGCTTTCCAAAAGCGCGGTATTCCATATAGCCCATTATGGTCACTAAGTGCTATAGCGGGCATGCCCCACCTAATTGCTTGCTTTACTAATTCCTCGGGTGAGGGGACACCATCCAGTAGTGAAAAATATGAATGAGAGTGTAACTCAATGTATAGCACGATCTAGAAACCAAGTTTCTTTGTTGTCGCAAAAGAGAGTTATCATACGTCCATCTGCAATGTTGACCTGATAGTAGTCTCGTTGAATGGGTTTATCCCACCAGTGTGATTGAACACACCAGTGTTGATGTATGTATTCCACTAGGTATGTTTGTTTTCTGATCTGTAGTTTGATTGGTATACCTGCGATATTACAGTGAACTTGTAATGTTTTTGGGGTTGGTGGATCTATAGTATCTGCA
>DCAJ01000059.1:0-332 GCA_002311455.1 Anaerolineales bacterium UBA1136
AAGGTACAGGCATAGGACCATATGAAGGAGCACGAGTGCAAGTCCAAGCAAGCGGTAAAGTTACTGCAACAACAGGGGTCGGTACTCAGGGCCAAGGTCATCTAACAAGTTTTGCACAAATAGTTGCTGATCAGCTAGGGGTGGATGTTACAGATGTGGATATAGTTACTGGGGACACAGACCAGTTTTATTGGGGAGCTGGTACATTTGCAAGTCGTGGTGCTGTGGTGGCAGGAAATGCGTTTAATGAAGCTGCTCGTGACGTTCGTGCTAAAGCATTAAAAATGGCCACAGAAGCTTTGGAGGCAGAGGAAGAAGTGGTGGAATTAGTA
>DCAJ01000059.1:425-677 GCA_002311455.1 Anaerolineales bacterium UBA1136
GAGGAAGAAGTGGTGGAATTAGTAGGTGGATGTGCCCGAGTACAATCAGATCATGGAAGGAATATAACTCTGGGAGAGTTAGCAAGAAGAGCTAACCCTATGCGCGGTGCCGTTAAACCGGGTACTGAGCCAGGTTTAGAGGCAACTAATTACTTTGGCCCAGAGCGAGGAACTACGGCTAACGGTATTCATGCCATGATTATCGAAATTGATCCCGAAACTATGTTAGTGGATATAAAGAAATACGTTGTA
>DCAJ01000059.1:803-1200 GCA_002311455.1 Anaerolineales bacterium UBA1136
ATGTTCGATGAAAACGGCCAATTGCTTAATGCTTCATTTATGGATTATCTTATTCCTACTGCATTAGATGTGCCGAATATTGAAGCAGATCATATTACTACCCCATCCCCGTTAAATCCAATGGGTATTAAGGGCGCAGGAGAAGCTGGAGCAATCCCAGTGGGAGCGCTATTTGCGCAAGCTATCGAAGATGCAATTTACGATTCTGAGCTAGAGATTACGGAAATTCCTTTAAGTCCTAGCATGTTGTGGGAAATCGTTGAAGCTGCAAAATAGAATGCAATTATTGTCCCAATCATATTCTGCTGGATTGGCCAAAAGGCTAACAAGTGACAATAGTGCTCATGTCTTGTCAAGCTTTGAGAGAGCATGCAATCTTATAGACGAGCAAGGTAGA
>DCAJ01000059.1:1277-3699 GCA_002311455.1 Anaerolineales bacterium UBA1136
CCATTGTTGATAATACAGCCGGTAATGGTCCTTCTACGATGGTTCTTATGGAATCGCCGGGTAGTTTAGAGAAAATCCTATTCGTGGGTGATCCAGTTGCTATTGGTGAGAACAGTTTAACTATTAACACAACCACTATCGACTTTAGTGAAGCTACAGTATGGTGTCCTCGTGTAGACTGGGATCGTGCTAAGAACTGTACACAACATTTCAAAAAAAATATCCGTGATTTGAATATGATTGCGAAATATAGGGCTCCCCGGGGTGGTCTCAGCTCACTGCTGTTTTCATCTATACACAACATGGACTTTGTGTGTGCTAGGGTAGCCGATTCCGCTCAACAACTATTTAGAGGTATTCTTAACGCTAACACACAGAGTGTACAAGCTGGTGCTAGTAGTGTGGCAGGATTAGGTGTTGGACTAACACCAGCTGGTGACGACTTTTTGATGGGTGTTATATATGCATTGTGGGCCGTATTTGATCCAGAAGATGCTATAAACTGGTCTCGCACAATTGTAGACGCTGCCTCGCCTCGTACTACTATGTTGTCTGCTGCTATGTTACAAGAGGCATCTAATGGACATGCTACCGAGCACTGGCATGTACTTGTGGATGTGCTAACGATGGGAGATGCCATGGATATGGACCGGGCGTGCATGGGTATTTTGTCAGTCGGCAATACGTCTGGAGCAGATGCCTTGACAGGCTTTTTGTTGTCGATTGATTTTTTGAGAGACTATAAAAATATAGGATAGGAGTCTTGAGACATGAAAACAAAACTCGATCTAGTTATAAATAATGTGTGCTTAAGGGGAGAACCGGATAGCACATACCATATAGGTGTAAATGAAGGAAAAATTGTAGCAATATCTAAGAGTGATGTTGGTGGTGCTGAAGTGGAGCTTGATGCTGAAAATAATCTTGTTACAGAATCTTTTGTGAATCCTCATCTTCACTTAGATAAGGTTTTCACATTAGATAGGTTGGATGAATTGGCACTTGAGAAATATCATCAGAATCAGATGACTGGAGCTGCTACAGCTATCGAGTTGGCTTCAAGAGTAAAGACGGAGTATCATCGATCCTGGATTGTGGAAAATGTTCGGGTAGCTCTTCGTTGGGCAGCAGTATATGGCAATACTCATATTCGCGCATTTGCAGATGTAGATAGTAAGGCCAAGTTAGAGGGAGTGCTTGCTCTACTTGAATTGAAAGAGGAATTTCGTAATATTGTTGACATTCAGATTGTGGCATTTCCGCAAGATGGAGTTGTTAAAGAGCCAGGTACAGATGTATTGGTTCGTGAGGCCATGACGATGGGAGCAGATGTGGTTGGTGGGATTCCTTGGATCGAACATAGTGATATTGATGCACAGACTCATATCGATACTATGTTTGCTATTGCAACAGAGTTCGATGCTCCGGTTAGTATGTTGGTTGACGATGTTGGCAATTCGGAATCACGTACATTGGAAATGTTGGCCATGACCACCAAGAAGGTCGGTTGGGGAGGGCGTGTTTTGGCACATCATGCTAGAGCCATGGCGCTATATCCAGATAATTACCATAGTAATTTAGTCAAGTTGTTAAAGGATAATAGTATTGGCATAGTAACTGATCCACACACTGGACCTTTACATGTTCGTGTAAAGGATCTGCTCGAACAAGAGGTTTTAGTATGTCTTGGGCAAGACGACATTAGTGATGCCTACTATCCGTATGGTCAGAACAACATGTTGGAAATTGCTTTTCTGGCATCCCATTTGTTGTGGATGACCACCAAGGTTGACATGGATTGTTTGTATGACATGATTACTACTAGTGCTGCAAGAGCCATGGGTTTATCAAAACATAAGCTGCAGGTAGGCTGTATAGCTTCTTTGGTTGTGCTGGATGTTCCCAATACTATAGAATCTCTCAGATTTCATAGGGCACCGAAATATGTTATTAATAATGGTCGTATCATTGCAGAAAATGGTGAGCTTGTATAAGAATAACCTACTCGTTTGATTATACTTACTGGCCTTGTGTTTTCTGGACTGTTAGCAATCAAATATTGACTGATATTACAAAAATGCGTCAATAAGAGATGGAGGAATTGTATGGCTAGGATTGTGCGAAGTGCCCTGTTACAATGTGCTTATACTGGTGATAAGCAAACAATGATTGATAGGCATGTGAACTATGTAGAACAGGCAGCTTCGCAAGGCGCTCAGATAATGTGTTTTCAAGAGCTTTTTTATAGCCCATATTTTTGCCAGATACAGGATATCAAGCATTATTCGTGGTCGGAGCAGGTACCTGATGGTCCTACTGTAACTCTGATGCAAGAGATTGCAGCGAAGCATAAAATTGTCCTGGTTGTTCCACTGTATGAGGAAGAGGATTCTGGTGTATATTACAATACAGGTGCAGTAAT
>DCAJ01000059.1:3764-3922 GCA_002311455.1 Anaerolineales bacterium UBA1136
ACTCAGACGGTGCCTTTCTAGGCAAATATCGTAAAACACACTTACCACATTTAGAGGGATTCTGGGAAAAGTTCTATTTTAGACCTGGAAATGCAGGTTATCCAGTTTTCGAAACTTCAGTTGGGAAAATAGGGGTTTATATTTGTTATGATCGCCAT
>DCAJ01000059.1:3989-4141 GCA_002311455.1 Anaerolineales bacterium UBA1136
TGGAAGATAGAGCAGACCTCTCATGCCATTGCAAATGGGTACTTTGTAGGAACTATAAATCGGGTTGGTATTGAGGATGAGTTTGGCACCAATCATTATTATGGACAATCATATTTCTGTGACCCTACTGGTCAATTTGTGGGAGAAATTGC
>DCAJ01000059.1:4265-26017 GCA_002311455.1 Anaerolineales bacterium UBA1136
ACACATGGCAGTTCTACAGAGATCGGCGGCCTGATATGTATGCTGATATAGTGGCAGCTTAGCAAGATAATTGCTGGAGCATTTGCATCGAGATTTTTATGCAGAATATTTGACAGTGATTACAACAGCGTCACAATTTCTAGTTATCATTATTGCGAATGGAGGACTACAATGAACAAAAATGAAATTCTTGCGAAACAGGAAGAATATCTATGGCCTAATCATCTGCTCTACTATACTGACCCATTACCGCTTGATCATGGTGATGGATTGTACGTTTGGGATGTAGACGGCACCAAGTACCTTGATTTTTTTGCAGGTATTCTTACTAATAGTGTTGGTCACAATCATCCATTAGTGGTTGAGAAAATGCGTGAGCAGATTAGTAAGTTGGTTCACTCTTCTACACTTTATCCGAATGAAAATCACGTAAATCTGGCGGAGAAAATAGCATCTATTGCGCCTGGAGCATTGCAAACCTCATTTTTTACGAATTCAGGGACAGAAGCTAACGAAACTGCAGTTATGCTAGCTAAAGCCTATACTGGTGAGCAGGAAATAATTGCATTACGGCATGGATATAGTGGAAGATCCGCTTTGGCTATGGGACTTATGGGGCAATCTGAGTGGCGAATAGGACCTAGCCAGATACCTGGAATAAGTCATGCTATAAATCCATACTGCTATCGATGTCCATTGAAGATGACCTATCCTGAGTGCGGAGTTGCATGTGCGGAAGATATAGAAGATGTAATAAAGACGACCACTTCGGGACGTATAGCAGGTTTTATGGTGGAACCAATACAAGGTGTCGGTGGGTTCATCACTCCTCCGAAGGAATATTTTAAAATAGCATCAGAAATAGTTGAGCATTATGGTGGTTTGTTCATATGTGATGAGGTACAGACTGGATTTGGACGTACTGGACAACATTGGTTTGGTATTGAACATTGGGGTGTAGAACCAGACATAATGACTATGGCAAAGGGTATAGCTGGCGGGATGCCCATGGGTAATACGATCACAACTCTTGAGATTGCGTCTGAGCTAGTTGGTAAAGGAATGTCTATTAGCACGTTTGGCGGCAATCCGGTTTCCTGCGCTGCCGCTCTGGGTACTATAGAGGTCATGGAAACAGAAGCCAATCCGAATCATGTTGCTGATGTAGGCTCACGTCTACAATCAGGACTAGAGCAACTCTGGGATAAATATCCCCTCATAGGAGATGTGCGTGGAAAAGGTTTGATGCAAGGAATAGAATTGGTAAAAGACCGTAATACTAAAGAGCCAGCACCAGATGCGGTCTCCGAGATTTTTGAACAGACTCGATCGTACGGATTGTTAATAGGTAAAGGCGGTCTTTACGGCAATGTGCTGCGGATTTCACCTCCTCTCACTGCTAATAATGATCATGTAGATGAGGCACTTGTAATTTTGGATCATGCTTTCGCTAAGGTACAGGAGGATTTTTAGTAATTATGATTTTGGTGACTGGCGCTGCTGGTAAAACAGGCCAGGCTGTTGTCCGAGCTTTGTTGGCTAAAAATCAGGCTGTAAGGACACTAGTTAGGAATGAAGCACAGTCGGAATGTATGGCGTCTGTTGGTGATACCGACATTGTTATAGGAGATATGAGTGTCGAGTCTGTTCTAAGCAACGTGTTTGAGGGGATAAGATCCGTATACCATATTTGTCCTAATATGCACCCAGATGAACTTAATATTGGCTTGGCAATGATATCAGCCGCTAAGAATGTTGGTGTGACTCAGTTTGTATTTCATTCCGTTTTGCACCCTCAAATTGAAGCCATGCCTCATCATTGGCAAAAGATGCGTGTGGAGGAGGCTCTCTTTGCCTCTGCGATTCCATTTACAATATTGCAGCCTGCAGCATATATGCAGAATATTCTAGTTGAGTGGGAAAACATTGTACAGCAAGGTCTTATACGTTTACCATATTCATCTGAATCTAAGGGTAGCCCAGTCGATCTAAATGACGTAGCTGATGTAGCTTCAGTTGCGTTAAGTGAACGTGGGCATATTGGCGCAATCTACGAGTTGTGTGGTCCAGATGTATTGACCTATCAAGAGCAGGCCATAATCTTGAGTACCCATATAGACCGTGAAGTGTATGTGGACCAAATGAGTTTGGATGAATGGAAAACTCAAGCATATGGTGTTGGCTTGAGCACCTATTCAGTTGAATCTCTTCTAAAGATGTTCAGTTATTACGATGAACATGGTTTTTGGGGTAGCTCACTTGTTTTGTGCGCTTTATTGCAACGACCCCCCATTTCGTTTGTGGAATTTGTACATTCTCACTTTAAGAGAATGATCAACGATTAATCAAGGTATTTTGAAAATAATGAGTACAGAGTTGTTGTTGATCATATTTATTACTTTTATAGCCGGGTTTGTTCCAGGATGTCTTCCTCTTTGGCTTGGGCACTTGCTTAAGGAAACCCCACTCCGTTGGCTCACTGGACTTGCTGCTGGTCTTTTGTTAACAGCAGCACTTGTTATTGCTGTACCTGAAGGCTTCGAGATCGTGTCGAACAATATGGAAATGCTATCAGAATCTGCTGCAGGTCTGGATCATGAAGAACACTATATTGAGGGTGTTGATGTCGTATCTCTGCAAGTTTTCGACGTTATGAAATGGGCTGGTCCAGGAGTGGTAGTATTGGCAGGATTCTTGGTAATGATGTTGATTGAAAGCTTAGGTATTAGTCATTCTATTCATGAGGAGCATCATAATCATGAAGGTGAATATGGTCATATGCACCTTCATCACCCCAGAGGTTTATCTAGTATTGTTGCCATCGGTTTGACGGTACATGCTGTTACAGACGGTGTTGCAATTGGAGCTGGTATGGCTACAGGAGCACTAGATGTTGCAGTCCCCCAATTGGTTGGTGTTGTATTCCATAAAATCCCAGCAGCTTTTAGCTTAGGTGTATTTGCCTTACATGAATTAAGGCAATCTCGCGCTGTGTTACGTTCCATAATCTTTTATATCCTTCTATTTTCCATAGCAACTCCAGTCTCAGTATATTGGAGCTGGTACTATCTTGGTAACATAAATGAGTTATGGACTGGTATAGCACTTTTGTTTTCGGCGGGTACATTCTTGTATGTGGCTACTATAGATTTTCTACCGAATGTGCATGATCCAAGCACTGGTCGTAGTGTGCTATTACAGGTTGTGCTTGCTACTATATTGATGCTGACAACTGTATTTGTCCTTAATCTGTACTATTAGCGTCTTATTCACACTAATAGTTATAGTCTAATTCAGTCGGATTGCGAATACAGTTGCTGGATGTATAATTTCAGCAACTGTATTCGCAATAACACATGTGCATAAATTTGAACAACTATCGCCTTATGCTATCTAGCATTATTGCTATTTCTTTGCTAAATGCATGTCAACTTACATCTACTGAAGACATCGTAGAGTCAATAGATGACAATATTAGTCAGGATCAGTATATTGAACCGGAAGTGGCTAATACAGTAGTTGCGAGTGATAAACCGATTGTTGCTATTATCAACACTGAAGCTATTTTTGAAAATGTGTACCGGCGTGAAGTACTACGTTACGAAGCGGCTCTGGAAAAGTCAGCGTTAGCCTCTGCGAGACTCGAGGAATATTCCTTTGATGTACTTGAGCAGCTGATATCTTCTAAATTGATTAGTCAGGCTGCGCGTGAGCAGGGCCTAAAAGTTACAAGGCAGCAGGTGGATACAGCTTACGCAGACAGTATATCTGCGCGTGGTGGCCAGGCTGGATTTGATAAGTGGTTAGAAGAAAATATTTACACTGAATCGGAATTTCAAAACTATCTGGAGGAGCAGCTGCTTGCTGCGAAGATACAAGAGGTAGTGCTAAGCAACGTGGGAATTTATGCTGAACAAGTACATGCACGTCATATTGTGGTAGCCACTCGAGAGCAGGCGGAAGATTTGGCAGGAGAAATTGTTGCTGGCGCGGATTTTGCAACCATAGCAGCTTTACATTCGCTTGATCGCAGTACAAGGTTGAATGGTGGCGATTTAGGTTGGTTTCCGAAAGGACTACTTACGACGCCAGTTCTAGAAGCAGAAGCATTTGTTTTGGATCCAGGCGAGGTGGGCGGTATTGTGGAGACCGAGATTGGTTTTCACATAATACAGACCATGGATCATGACTCGCAGCGGGAATTGACGCCAAATGCCGCTGTAGTAGTAAAAAGGACCGAACTTGAGAAGTGGCTTACTGATCTACGAGGGCGAGCTGTAATAGAGAGATTTGTGCAGTAATATTCTAAAGAATCCAGGAGTTAGTTTATGCGACAAAGTAGACGCTCTATCCTAGATGTACTAACATCGGCGCTGCTTTATGCAACGATGATGGTTGGTGGTCTTTATCTATATATATTTATTGAGCCACAATCATTTATAAATCCATTTCCGCCACCACAGGTGCCTGTGCGAGCAGTGTTAGCTACAGAAACATCTATTCCAACGCCTACGTCTANNTCTTCGGATTTCAATTATGTGCTTCAGGAAGGAAGTATAGGATATACGACCCAGTTTGCTTATCCTGAATTAGGATGTGACTGGATGGGTATAGCGGGCACAGTATTTGATGGGCAAGGTAATGCAGCAGAGGAATTAATTGTTCATGTGGAGGGACCAGATGGATTCTCCATAGATGCCCTAATAGGGACCAAGCCTGAATTTGGACCAGCTGGCTATGAGGTAACATTGGCTAGTTCACCGATTGACACAGATTTGTTGTATACGGTTCAATTGCTGGATGTTTTTGGAAATCCAATTTCACAGAGTTACCCAGTAACTACATTTGATGATTGTGACCGCAATTTGATACTGGCCAATTTTGTCTGGAGCCAGTAATTGTAATGCGTGGTAATTATGGGTACGCTTTATATTGTGGCGACGCCGATTGGTAATCTTGAAGATCTTAGTCCGCGTGCAGTGCGAATTATGGATGAAGTTGGTCTTATAGCAGCAGAAGATACACGCCGCACAAGAAAACTATTGTCCTATTTTGAGATCAATACTCCTCTAACTAGTTATTTTGAGCATAATAAAATAAAGAAGCTTGACAGAATCCTGTCAGCATTGAGTAGTGATGATGTTGCACTGGTCTCCGATGGTGGCATGCCAACAATTTCAGACCCAGGATATCATCTGGTTAGATCTGCCTTAGAATCCGGTTATAATGTCCTTTCTGTTCCAGGACCTTCGGCTTTGATGGCCGCACTATCTATTTCAGGACTTCCAACGGATGCTTTTGTGTATCTAGGTTTTTTGCCACGCAAATCCTCTGAACGTCAACGTGTGCTATCTGATAATTCTGCAGACGTACGTACTTTGGTATTTTTTGAATCGCCATATAGGCTTCTGGATTCTCTTGCCGATATTGAAAGTGAGTTAGGCAATCGACCAATAGCTGTGTGTCGCGAATTAACTAAAATACATGAGGAAATTTTTCGCGGTGACATTAGGTCTGCGATAGCGCATTTTAATAATTCTGCAGTACGGGGTGAAATTACATTAGTTGTAGGTGGATGCCCAAAGGCACTTGTGGATAAATGGAATGATGATCTAACATTAGCACACTTAAAATCTTCTGTTCAATCAGGAAAAACTCTTTCTGAAGCTTCAAAAGAAGTTGCAAAAAAGAGTGGTTGGTCGCGAAAGGATGTCTATAGTCTCGGGTTGCAGGACTAAGCGTAGTTATAGTACTTGCAATTATATTGTTCACGCTACACACCAATAATCCTCAGTTTCATTTAGTCCCCAGTCTTGCAGTTGATTTCTTATCAGGTTTCGGGCGCCGTGAGAACCAACTGATATTAATATGATTGGACGGCTAGACTGTTGCCATAGACTGGGTAGGCAATCGGCCGAATATATTGGCAGTCCGCGTAATGTTTGACCGATTTTCCTTGAGTTGATATCTAGAAAAACACTTATAGGTACTTTACCACGTATAAGGTGTTTAGAAATTCGTTTTCCCATTTGTCCAGCTCCCCAAATTATTACTGTGTCTCGGTCCAATAGCGGTCCGCGTAAAAGATAATGCACCTTTGCTTTTATGAAGTTCTCAACTGAATAACGCGAGTCCGTTCGACTTGTACGATTTGGGTGATCTCTCCAATAAAGTAAAACCTTAGGTATTTTGCTCATTCGTTTTCCCGCTATAAAATAACGGAGCCAGAGGTCGTAATCTTCTGGCCATCCATGGTCTTGGTACCCTCCTAGATCATTCAATTCTTTACGCCGAAGCATGACAGATGGATGTGGTAAAGGACTTTCTACAAAAATGTCCCGTGCTATTTCTGAACTGGTTGTCAGAGAATTGAGCCAATCAACATAACGATGAAAACCTTCATTGGACGAGTTTTTAGGAAATGGCTTAACTAAGCAGCTTATAATACTGAGTTCAGGATTCTCTTGTAGCTGTTGCAATTGTATTTCCAACCTTCTAGGATGTAATAGGTCATCCGCGTCCATTCGAGCTACAAAGTGTCCTTGGCTCAATGCTAAGCCATGATTTAGTGCTTTCACTATGCCAGCGTGAGTCATATCGGTTGGCCTTATTCGTTTGTCATCCATTGAGTATGAGTGCAATATGCTACTGGTCTCATCCTCTGACCCATCATTTACGGCAATTAACTCAAAATCGTTTAGGGTTTGAGCCTGAATACTTTCTAATGTTTCTGGTAAAGTATTGGCTGCGTTGCGAACTGGCATCAAAATGGAAACAATGGGTGTATTCATGTTAGTATTTTACTCTGATAGACACTACTATTGCAGTAATGAAGAGACATTTATTGGCCTATAATTAAATGTAATTAATTATGCTAAACATACCTTCTCCTGAGATTACGCCTGAGCATATATATTTGTCAAGACGAAAATTTATGTCAGGCGCTAGCAAAATTATGCTAGGAGCCGCACTAACGGTCGCTTGTTCTGATCAGACCGAGTCTAGCAACAGTGATTTTGATTCTGGTAATAGGCAGACTGATAGAGATAATTTAGGTGATAGTTGGACAAGCTACAAATCTATTACCAATTACAACAATTTCTATGAGTTCTCGGTTAACAAGGAGCGTGTTGCTGTAATGGCACAGGATCTAAGGATATCACCATGGGAAATAGAAGTAGGTGGAATGGTAAAAAATCCAGGTAGGTATCATGTGGATGATCTGTTAAGTAAGTTCGACCAGGAGGAACGTGTTTATCGTCTTAGGTGCGTAGAAGGTTGGTCTATGGTGATTCCTTGGACAGGTTTTCCATTAAGGAGATTGCTGGATGAAGTAGAACCTACAATGAACGCACGATATGTTCGTTTTGAGACCTTGTATGATCCTGTCCAGTTACCTGGACAAAATGATGGATGGTACTCATGGCCGTACGTGGAGGGACTTCGTCTTGATGAAGCATCACATGATCTAACTATACTGGCCACAGGTATTTATGGGCGTGCATTGCTACCCCAAAATGGAGCTCCTTTGAGGTTAGTTGTGCCCTGGAAGTACGGATTTAAAAGTATCAAGAGTATTGTCCGTATGGACTTAGTTTCTGAACAGCCTGTGTCATTGTGGATGAAAGCTGCTCCAGTTGAGTACGGTTTCTACGCCAATGTAAATCCAAATGTGCATCATCCACGGTGGTCTCAGGACACTGAGAGGCGTATTGGTGAACTTCAGCGCAGAAAGACATTACTATTCAATGGTTATGCAGAACAGGTGGATAATCTTTATACTAATATGGATCTAAAGATTCACTTTTAGTATTTGTTGCGATACTTTCACTAAACAGCTTGAGTTTTTTGTCACTTGATTAGGTGGTGCGATGGATAATGCAATTAGTTATATGAGTAAATACATTCGAATCATAGTACATATATGTGCTCTATTGCCACTTCTTACGCTTTTTTGGGACTTACGTTTTGACAACTTAAGTGTAAACCCTATTCAAGACATTACATTTCGTACTGGAAAACCAGCACTAGTGCTTTTGGTGCTTGTTCTATCTGTTACTCCAGTCAGGAAATGGTTTGGATTGCATAGCCTTATTCAGTTTCGGCGGACTTTGGGATTGTATGTATTCATGTATGCAAGCTTGCATTTCTTGGTATTTGTTGGATTGGATTACGGTTTTGACATTGAACTTCTTCTCTCCTCTGTATTTAAGAAGCCATATGTTGTATTAGGGTTTTTGGCGTACTTGACATTGGTACCTTTAGCTATTACGTCCACCCGTGGCTGGATACGCAGGTTAGGGAAATACTGGAAGATGTTACATAGACTTGTGTACTTGACGGGGATATTGGCGGTAGCTCACTACATATGGGCAGTGAAATCTGATATACGCCAACCGCTGTTATTTGCAGCTGTAATTTGCCTGATGTTATTTGCCCGGATACCGGCATTTAATCGTAGTTTACATTTGTTGAGTGAAAGATGGACATCTAAATAGGTGGTGGTATTGTTTGTAACTCTATGTTTCTAAGGTTATAATCAGCTATTACTACTATTTCGAACAATACATGTGTTTTTCTACAACTAAATTAGGATTTCAGCTTGAAAATCCAAGATATTCTGTCTGAGACTCGCACAATCTCATTCGAGTTTTTTCCTCCGAGAGAAGCTTCTGGAATACCTGCAGTTCTTGGAAAAATAGAGTCTCTCAAGTCTTATTCGCCCAATTTTATTTCAGTTACATATGGTGCTGGAGGATCAACAAGGCAGTTCACTGAAGAACTTACTATTAAATCAAAGACCGACTATGACATGGAAGTAATGGCTCATTTGACTTGTGTAGGACACACTGTAAAAGAATTGGATGAGGTATTAGAACGCTTGGAATTCTCTTCCATTGAAAATGTCATTGCATTACGGGGGGATCCACCTCATGATCAAGCTAAATTCTTAGCTGCTGAGGGTGGATTTAAGCATGCGTCAGACTTGATAAGACATATTAGTGAACATTATTCGTTTGGTATTGGTGCTGCCTGTTATCCTGAAGGTCACCCTGAAGCGGTAAGTTTGGATTATGACTTAAGATATGCTAAGCTGAAGGTTGACAATGGAGCCAAATTTCTAGTAACACAGTTGTTCTACGATAACGATGATTTCTTCCATTTTGTGGATAGAGCTAGAGATATTGGAATTGAAGTGCCGATTATACCCGGGGTGCTTCCAGTATTAAGCTCTAAACAGATCCGTAGATTTACTAGGTTGTGTGGTGCCAGTATTCCTGCAGATTTGGAGGCACATTTAGTAAAGTACGAAAATGACGATGAGAGTGCTCGAGCAATGGGGGTGGAGTATGCTACTTATCAGGTTCAAGCTTTATGGGATGCTGGGGTGTCCGGTATACATTTCTACGTGCTGAATCGTAGTTATTCCGTATCTAATATTCTTGACAATTTGCAGTTGGATAGACATACATCCTAGCAACCTGTTTTTCGTATTGTGCTAAGAGTGGATGTACTCATAACCTTCTATTCTAGAGTTACTACAGTGACACCATCGCCTCCCTCTCCCTGTTCTCCTGTACGGAATGATTTTACTCCTGAGTGGGCTTTTAGTGCTTCTCGTACTGCTTGTCGCATTTGACCTGTTCCTTTGCCATGTATGATACGGATCCATGGTAATTCTGCGAGGATCGCCGCAGTCAGATAATTGTCTAGATTGTCTAAACCATCTTCAATGCGTTGTCCCCGTAAGTGCAATTCCATACCAGGAGACTTAATTTGCACATCCATTATTTTGTTCTGAGTATTATCGCTATCCCTACGAGTGTTTTTCGTGGGCCGCAATTCATCAATTAGTGATCTTAGACGCAGGCGTCCTATTTGTACTTCAGCTTCGCCATTCTGCAATGCAACAACTACTCCGTTGGTTCGTAGTCTAGCAACGTATACATGATCCCCTAAACGAATATCATGTGGTGTTGTGATACCTTGATATTGCTTACTATCGTCTGGCGATAGTACAAGTTTCTCTTCCAGAACCCTAACCTTTTTTTCTGCGTCTCTCAAAACTTGATTGTGCAATTTAGCTTGTTTTAGATCACGACGTATGTCATCAATTTCCGAACGTATGCTTTGTAATTCTCTTTCTACTTGTTTGTGTCCATCCAATAGAATGCTGCGTCGCTCGTCATCTATAGAATCCAAGCGCATTTGTAACTCTGATTTTTGTGCTTCCAATTGCTCTGTTGTCTTGTCTTGTTGCTTTTGCGCTTTAATTGCTGTTTCACGATGTTCATAGATGTCAGCCAGTAGTGAATCTGCTTTCTGGTCTGAGGGACTTAATAATTGTCTAGCACGATCAGTTATTTGTTTTGGTATCTCTAGATTATGAGCAATTATGAGTGCGTTGGATCTTCCAGGTAGGCCTATGGTCAGGTTATAAGATGGTTGTAGTGTTTTGGGATTGAAGTCCACACTGGCATTTTTTACACCATCAGTATTGTGTGAGAAAATCTTTAGGCGTTGATAATGGGTAGTAACTACAGCTGTAGACCCATTTTGTAGAACGTATTCTAACAATGCTTGTGCCAACGCCGATCCTTCATCTGGATCTGTACCGGCACCTATCTCGTCAAGGAGTACTAATGATCTGGAGTCTATGCTTGCCAGCATGTTCTTAATATTATTGATATGAGAAGAAAATGTGGACAGGCTCTGTTTAATGGATTGCTCATCTCCTATGTCTGCAAAAATTCTGTTGAATATAGGCAGTTCTGATCCTGATTCTACCGGGAGGTGCAGACCACTTGCTGCCATCAGGGACAACAATCCAATTGTTTTCAAACAGACTGTTTTACCTCCAGTGTTTGGACCTGTGATCACTATTACATTAGTATAGTTGTCGACTACAAAGTCAATAGCTACTACATCTTTTGGCGACAACAATGGGTGCCGTGCACCTAGTAATTTTAATGGACAGCCATGTCTAGCATTGTTTAAGACTTCATTGTTATTGTTGGTCCAAGTAAGCAATATTGGTTGTGTAGCAGTAATTGCTTCAGCATAGTTTGCGCGTGCAAAAGCTAAATCTAATATAGCCAGGATTTCAACATTCTTTTCAATCTCTTTGGCATATTTACTCACTTTTTCAGACAAGCTTCGTAACACACGCATGATTTCTTGTTGTTCAGCTATCTGTAACTCTTGCAATTGGTTATTTAGCTCTACTGTGACAATGGGTTCTATAAATAGCGTGGATCCCGATGTGGACTGTCCATGTAAAATGCCAGGGATACGTCCCTTGAAATTGGATTTTAGTAGTATGACGTAGCGGTCGGACCGTTGGGTAATTATAGTTTCTTGTAGAAACTTAGCGTTGTTGGGATTGTGAGTTATGTGCTCAAGTTTTTGTAGTAGCTCATTATTTGTACTTTTAACTTGCTCGCGCAATTCTGCTAATACATTAGAAGCTGTGTTTAGTACTTCCGCTTGATCATCTATACAACAATCGATAGCATGTTCTAATTCTGGCAAGTCTGCAAGTATTTTAGCCTGCTGACACAGGATTTCAAACTGATTGCCAGTGCCCAAGATAGTTTTTTTCAGGACCCGTGATGAGACTATTGTGCTACGTATACGAACAAGTTCTATTGGCTGCAATATAGCAGATAGTCTCGCCCTATCAACCTCATCCCGCACATCACAGGCATTGCCTACGCTCACATGCTGATGATTTTTCAAGAGCAGTCGAGCTTCAGTGGTTTCAGTCTGTCGATACTTAGCTACATCGAAGCTATGGGTGGGAAGTAAATTGATTGCCAATTCTCTACTTGCAGAAAATTGGCAATGCTCTGCAAGTTGTTCTAATACCAGTGGCATCTCTAGTGCAACAAACGATTTCATATGTATTGTCATATAATTGTAATTATACTTATCACTCCTGATAATTTCAGGGGTGGTATCATTGTATATTGATTGGATCAAATATTATGATGCTAGACACATTTTCTCGTCCATTGAAAGATTTGCGCATCTCTGTTACGGATCGTTGCAACTTTCGGTGCCTATATTGTATGCCTAAAGAGGTTTTTGGTCCGGATTACGTATATCTTGCCAGGGGTGAAATGCTTACTTATGAGGAAATTACTCGTTTCACTCGACTTCTTGTTAATCTCGGCATTACTAAGGTGCGTATAACTGGTGGTGAGCCATTATTGCGGAAAGATATTAATCATCTAATTGAAATGTTGGCTTTGATTCCGGAATTGGATTTGACACTAACTACAAATGGGGCGCTTCTAACAAATGAGAAGTCTGTAGCACTTAAGGCTGCTGGTTTAAAACGCATCACTATCAGTCTCGATTCTCTAAACTATGACATTTTTGCTTCACTTAATGATGTAGAATTTTCTGTTGATAAAGTAATAAATGGTATTAATAATGCGGCATCTGCTGGATTAAATCCTATAAAGATTAACATGGTTGTAATGCGTAGTGTTAATCTGTCAAGCGTTGTTCCCATGGCGCAATACTTTAGAGAGAGTGGGCATATTCTTCGCTTTATTGAATACATGGATGTCGGTGATAGCAATGGGTGGAGGCTCGATGAGGTAGTTCCATCATCAGAAATCGTGGAGTTAATTGGAGCACAATTACCCGTTGAACCTATAGCGCCTAATTATCCTGGGGAAGTAGCCAGCCGCTGGAGATACACAGATGGAAGTGGTGAGATTGGGCTGATTTCCTCAGTGTCTCAGCCATTTTGTGGTGACTGTAGTAGGTTGCGATTGTCGGCCAGAGGTGAATTGTTCACATGTCTTTTTGCTTCATCAGGTTATGATGTTCGTTCTCTTTTGAGGAGCAACGCATCCGATGAGACAATAGTTGATGCGGTAGCATCACTTTGGAGAAGTCGTGATGATCGTTATTCTGAGTTGCGAAGCAAACAGTCACAACAGGTATCTCGTGTAGAGATGTCCTATATTGGTGGATAGAGTTTCGAATTCGCTAAAACTTAAACTGTGTCACACAATTAGGTATATTATATAAATCTCACCATCACGCGATTAGCCTAAGCTTATAGGGTCGCTTACCCACACCGACTTCATTTCATCTTTAAAGTTTTGTATAGCTACCCCATTTAGCACAAATATAGCTAATATAATACCGGTTGCCTCAAGTAAGAACACAGCTCCATAAGCTTGGCCAGGTAATAATCCCAAGGATGAAAATATCTGTTGAAATCCGCCCGATAGAATTGCTGCAGGTCCTTTAGCTACTGCTTGGACTAATGTCCAAGCTCCTACAAAAAGCCCTATGTGTCGGCTAGCGGTCATATCCATCATTAATGCCACACTTCCCACGGTAAAAAATCCTGCTCCTAATCCCAGCACTCCTATTATTATATTGAGTACTTGCCCATTTTCTGAGAAGCCGCTTATAGCTAACCCGATAAAAGATATAGCAATTATCCAGCATCCGAGTGTAGTTACTCTATGTTTGCCAATACGCGGAGTTAGGTACATCCCTCCGAATAACATAGAACTCAGCAAACCTATACCCATGTATGAATTGAATCGAGTGGTCTCAGCTGCTGATAGACCAAACACCTCTCCACCAAAGGGTTCTAAGATTACATCTTGCATAAAATATGAGAACATGCCTATAAGTAGAAAAACAGCAAAACGTCGCGATGTTTTGCTACTTATCACGATGCTGATGGCAGTTAGTAGATTTTCTGGTTGTGAGATCTTCTCGTCACTACGCGACTCTTGTTTCCATAGGGCGATGAGTGTCATCAATAGTGCTATGACAGAGGCGCTTGAGCACAGAATCATCATGCGATCGAATGAGTAACTCTCCATAAAAGATGCAGCACCTATTCCAGTTATGATTATTCCAACCATCAATAATGTCCATACTAGAGCTGCTGCTGGTCCGCGCTCTTTGGAGGTAGTGAGGTCCGCTATAAAAGCTAGGTAAGCTGTGCCTGCTAAGAATGTTGCAATGCCTTCTAATAAGAAAAACATAAAAGTAGTTGAAATACGCATAATTGTAGTATCAGACGCTACCCAGACTGCCATTCGAGGGGATAGAACTAGTACAGTGGTAGTAACAACTATTCCTATGATTATATAAATTGTCCGTCTGTAACCTGCTATACGGTGTGTGTCTGAGAAATGGCCAAATGGTATAGCTAGCAGAGCTCCGAGGTAATGTCCGCCACCTATAAGAAAGCTGACCACTAACAAGTCGATTCCTAACTCTACTCGCATGACTCGGTTAAGAACGCCTAAAAATATAACCGACAGTCCTCCGGCCGCCATTTGAAATAATCCGAGACGAAGCACTTGCATTCTATTCATTGATATAATTTTTGCTTACCTGCTTTCATTAACGCTGTTGTTTGTTTTGATACTTGTGCATATGTTTGTCGGGACGATAGAATGAATCCCGCAAACAGCAAAGTCGCAGCTAGCAGTTCTCCAAGATACCACCATTTGGTAAGCCCCATTCTTGTAAGAATGCTGGCGGTACTTATAATGATTGCACCTATGGCTATAAGAATGTTTCCAATGACACGATTGGGTAGCACACTCTTGCGCCAGAAAAGATAAGCGGACCATACTGCTCCCCCAATCAAGGTGGTTGCTCCATACACGTTAAAGAATGGTGTGATTAGTCGAATGGTTCCCCCTTCATATGGCGCAGGTATTATATTGCGGTATTGTTCACTTATTGACATAGTGTTGTCGAATTTTGAGACATCTAACATTGGCATACTCTGGAGCATTATGCTTAGAGCAGCCAAACTGGTAACCAAAAGCAGTATACTAGTAGGTCGTACCCACTTACGCGATAGCAGTAAGCAAATTGTTCCTTGCCCAATCCAGGCTGCATTGAGTACGGCTCCGAAAAAATACCAAAAGAAGAATGCCCATCTATTCCATTTGATAGATAAATATATCTCTGACAGGCTGACTATGCCAAACATTAATAAGCCGGTGCCCCAGCATAAGAACTGTAACTTGTTACTGGATATGTATCTATTGAGCACAGAAATAGCAAACACCATCATTAAACCAGCTGATAATAGAGGAAATAATATGTTGGTGCTACTGCCAATTCCTTCAGAATCGGTGTAATCTGGCATGGGACCATAGGCTACCCAGATTGCTAATGGCAGTAGAATAACCAGGACAATGCCCAACAAAATTAGTAAAGTGGGCACTAATTTTTTGAAAAATGTTGATTTGCCAAGAAAACTTGTTTTCATAACAATAGTGATTAATTCCCGTACGTATGAGACACCTTATGTTTGACTAG
This sequence comes from Anaerolineales bacterium UBA1136, assembly GCA_002311455.1. Lineage (GTDB taxonomy): Bacteria > Chloroflexota > Anaerolineae > Anaerolineales > UBA11657 > UBA11657. The sequence goes on from DCAJ01000059.1 coordinate 19,590, forward strand.
AAGTATATCTATGTGAATTGTTATTAAGCGTGGATCATCTGGTCAACTAAACCCTGCGCGGTCTCCATGATTGTTTCTGAAAGTGTGGGATGTGCATGAACATTTCGTGCTATATCCTCAGCAGTTAATTCCATATTATACGCCAATGATAATTCCGGTAATAGCTCAGTAACTTGCGGGCCAATAAGGTGGGCACCGAGAATACCGCCATATTTGTCATCACTGACTATTTTAACCCAACCGCCATGATCTCCTAGAGCAAGCGCTTTTCCATTGGCACTGAACCTGAATTTAGATACTCTGGTATCGTAACCGGCTTCTTGGGCTTGGGACTCAGTGTAACCAAAGGATGCTACTTCTGGATGACAGTAGGTGGCTCTTGGTAGCATTTTGTAGTTAAGTTTTACAGTCGGATGGCCTGCAATCGTTTCAGCTGCTACGATGCCTTGTGCAGATGCTACATGTGCAAGGAGAAGTTTTCCAGTTACATCTCCGATAGCATACACATTTTCTACATTTGTGGACATACTGTCATTTACTGTCACAAAGCCTTCTGAATCTTTCTTAACTCCTATGGCATCTAGACCTAAACCCTCGGTGTTGGGGGTAAACCCAATGGCTACTAATACTTGCTCGGCACTTATTGAACTATGATCACTTTTGTTTGATATTGTAAGTGTGATATTTTGATTGTCCTGATTGATGTGTTCTACTTTTGAGTCGACCAATATACGCATACCAGCTTTGGTTAGTGATCTTGTTAATTCAGCACTGATTTCAATATCTTCCATTGGCAGGATGTTATTCATCATTTCGACGATTGTTACTTGGCTACCATATGAATTCCAGATTGTGGCGAATTCTACTCCGATAGCTCCACCTCCAATGATAACTACTGATTCAGGATGTTCTTCTTGTAGTATGGCATCTCTGTAAGTAATAACTTGTCTATTGTCTACTTTGAATTCAGTTGGAGTTTTTGGTCGTGCACCGCTGGCAACTACAATGTTTTTCGCAGTAATTGTTGTGGTTTGTCCATTTGCCTGTGTGACTTCTACTTCATTGTTTGATTGAATACGAGCATCGCCCATATGGACATCTATATTGTTTTTCTTCATTAGATGTGTGATGCCCTTAGTTAGTCTCTGTGACACCTTTCGTGATCGACGTACAGCAATACTGTAATCAATATCTAAATTATCAAAAGTAAAACCAAACTCTTTACTGCGATTGCGAATAATATTAGCAATTTCTGCGTTCTTGAGTAGTGTTTTGCTAGGTATGCAACCGATATTCAGACAGACACCACCCAGCCATTCCTTGTCAATAATGGCTACTTTTTGTCCCAACTGACTAGCTCGTATGGCGCACACATATCCTCCGGGTCCGGCACCAATCACTACTGTGTCGTAGTTCATACTATGTCCATTGTTCTAGTTCTTTTTTGACTTTCTTTAGAAATTTGTCGGCGTATGCTCCGTCTATTATGCGATGGTCGAACGTGAGCGATATGTACACCATAGGACGAATTTCCATTATATCCTCTATTACTACTACGCGTTTTTGTATTACACCTATTCCCATAATGGCACATTGAGGCTGGTTAATGATTGCCGTTGCTACTACAGAACCAAATACTCCATGATTTGTTATTGTGAAGGTACCATTCTGTACTTCGTCTGGCTTAAGCTCATGGGCACGAGCACGTGCGGCTAGATCATTGAGTTCATGTGCTAATTTGTTAAGAGGTTTCTTATCAGTTTCTCTAATTACCGGTACTATTAGACCGTGCTCTCCTAATGAAACTGCGAACCCCACATTAATATCTTCCTTTGTCAAAATCCTGTCATCTACAAGCGTGCTGTTTATTGTTTTGTGAGATGACAGAGCTGAAGCACATGCATAAACAAAATAAGCAGTATATGTTAGGTTGATGTCATCGTTTGCATAAGTTGCTTTGTTTGTTTGTCGATGGGCAGCAACATTGGTCATATCCACCTCAAAGACAGTGGTGACGTGGGCAGAAGTATGCTTGCTATGTAACATATGTTTGGCAATTGATTTCCTCATTGGAGTCATCAACTGTTCTATGTCTGGAGGCCCAATAATTGTGTTTTCGTTTTCGTCTCTCATACTTATAAAGCTTTGTACATCTTTCTTTGTAATTCTGCCATCTCGGCCAGTGCCCTTTATCTGAGTGATATCAATATTGTTTTCGGATATCATTCTCTTAACTACTGGGGAAGTGTAATCTTGCTGTGCTGTTGAACCTGTGCTAGATGAAGAATCCGCATATTCTCGTAAATGTGATACAACCAAATTGTCATTTGGTTTACTCTCAATAACATCACCAGGTTCGCCTATCCAACCCAAAAGCCCATCTACTTTTACTGTATCACCCTCAGATGCTAGCAACTTAAGTATTATTCCGCTTGTACTGCAGGGGATCTCTGCGTCCACTTTATCAGTAGTGATTTCTAGAATAGGATCATATTGCTGTACTCTGTCACCTTCTTGGACCAACCATTTACTTACTGTACCTTCTACTACGCTTTCACCTAATTTTGGCATTGTTATCTTGGTTGGCATCTTTGTCTCCTAGCCCTAGCCTACCGAATGGTGTACAGAGTGTACCATGTGTCAAAAAACGATGATTAATCGAGGTTTCGAACTGTATCAGAATATGGCAACAGATAACTTATTATATGATTTTACTCCTACTTTCGTATACTGGCCTGTTTTCTTTTATCCGTTCTGGAGAGAAAATGGAAAGGTCTAATAAATGAGGGTGGTGCAATATTAATTCAGAAATGTAACGCCCTACGGCGTGGCATTGTTGAAGCCCATGACCAGAAAATCCATTTGCAAGAAAACAACCTTTTAGTGTCGGCCATTCACCTAGAATAGCATTTCCATCAAAAGTGTTTTCTGCATAGAGTCCAGCCCATCCGCTTGTAGCTTTTAGTCTATCAAACTCTGGTATGACTTCCAGCAAGTCTTTCCAGAGCAATTCTTCGAACAAATGACGATCCCACTTAAAGTCATTATATGTAATAAAGTCATCTGGTCTGGAGCGTGCGCATGTAAATACTCCTTGACCTTCGTGAAAACAATACAAACCGGAGGAAAAAAATATAGCCGGCAGCAGATTCGCAGGTCTAAGATTTGATTCTATGACTGTAACCTGGCGCTTCACTGGTACAATTGGTAAATTGATATTGGCCGTACTAGCTATCTTTGGCGCCCAGGCTCCTGCTGCGTTGACTACGATGTTAGATATTAGGTAGTGCCCTTTATCTAATTTGACCCCATCAACCTGCTCGTTTTTGGTAATTATTCTAGATACCGTATCGGTAATCACACTGACACCTAATGATAAAGCCTTATTTTTATAGCCAGTTAACACTGCATTTGGCGCTATGGTGCCATCTTGGCTGCCGTATGTTGCAGCCACGCAACCGGACAGATTGTAATACGGATAGTAGTTGTGTATTTGGTCTGGCTGAAGCCATTCAACTTGGCATCCTAGGCTTTTTTGAAGTACAAATCCTTGCTTAGCTTCCGCATAATTGCTTTCATCTACAATAAAAAGATTGCCCTGCTGACGAAAGTTTACGTCAGGTTTATCGTTAAGCACGGCCATTTCTTCAGAAAATCTACTTAGGACTTGTATTCCGAACAAGGACATTTCAATATTCTCTTTGACATTAAACTGAACTCTTATGTTGCCTTCAGACAGAATGGTAGAGGATTTTGTGTATGTTGGATCTTTCTCTACGATAACAATATCAAGATTGTTGTCGGATCTGATCAGATTGTAAGCAATTGAGCAGCCCATAACGCCACCGCCAACTATTATTACGTCATAAGTAGATTTCCTAGTGGCTGACATATTGGGGATAATCAGTTCCTTAGTATGCTTACATATATTGGTAAGGCAGGATTAGTTTATCCATATCACAGGGATAACAAATTTCTAAGAGTAGCAATGTGAGCTGGCCGGGTACCACAGCAGCCACCAATTAGAGTAGCTCCTGCCTGGCTCCAGGTTAGGGCATACTTAGCATAAGAATCCGGGTTTACAGCCGCAGTTTGCACCCAGTTTTTTTGCTCGTTTAAGTATCCCACATTTGCATATGCTCCTATAGGTAATTTTGTATATGTACGCAAATCTTGTAGTGGGCTAAGTATGTCTTGGGCCGAGGTACAATTGATGAGTATCGCATGTGGATTTAATTGCAAAAGTGATGCTGCAGCATCATATAGGCTCTCTCCTGATAGTAGTGACCCATCACGACCACACACTAAACTTGTGAAAGTGGGACATCCAGTGGAAATAGCGGCACTTGTAGCAATTACTGCTTCGAGAATTGTATTCATTGTTTCTACTAGTAGTAGATCTACTCCACAAGACATAAGAATATTGGACATCAAAGCGTGCTCTTCTCTTAGTGTTGTTTCTGACAGTGTGTTTTGAGGTGTGTAACTGTCTCCTAACGGAGCTATAGATCCAGCTACAAAAGCTGAAGTGTTGGACAACCTGACTGCTTTTTTAGCTATTTCAACTGCTTGCTTAGTGATTGTTGTCGCTTGATCGCCCATTTCAGAGGAAGCGAGATTGTGGCGATGTGTTCGAAACGTATTTGCAGTTATTATGTTTGCTCCAGCCAACAGATAATCCAGATGAATTTGCATTAGTGTTTCTGGAGCATCTAAGATAGCCCGTGCAGACCAGAGTGGTAGGCTAATGTCTACTCCGCGCCGCTCAAGTTCGGTTCCAGTTGCTCCATCCAGCAGCAGTGTTTCAGATTTGAGCTTCCGTTTCAGCAACTTTCTACGAACATTTGGATCGTTATAGCTTATAGTAAATGGATGCATTAGAGTTGGATCAATGTCTATAGATTGTTATGGGCAATAATAATGATGCTGCAAAATACATGTGGTTTTGATAATAACTAATCATATTATATAGTCTATTCTTTGATTGCATTGAGTAAACATACTCGGTAAGTTCTAGTGTATAATCGACTAGTGCTAATACTTATCTTACGGTAGGATATTGTTAAGGATTGCTCATATTGATCGGTTTNNCGGTGCTATCATTCCAAACCTTGGGTAAGGAGGCCAGTATTATGTCAGTGGAGTTTTATGATGTAAAGAACCGTCAGAAGGTTACGCTTCAAGATGATCAGATAAAGAAGACTAGTTACACTTCTACTACAAAGAATGGTTCTATTAGGATTCGTTATGCGTTTCGTGGACAATTTCCTGATGGTCGTAATGCGACGAAGTTTTGTAGTAAATCTGATTGGGACGCAATGAATGTACCAATAGAGTAATGGTGGGGAAAATGCCCGCCTTGAGGCGGGCATTTTTATTGTAGCTGACTCCGAATTTACCGCAAGATAGTTGACCATATGCTGTTATTTGATTGGCTACCAGATAGCGCTTTTGTGCTGGTGGTAAAATTGGTGTGTCTCTGCAGTGCAGTCAGACGATATGTAACAAATATGTAAATTGTAGTTGTGAATTTGTAAAGTATTTGTAATATTGATAAATAGGAGACGAGTGGCATGACAATTGTTCGTGTACAGCATATTGGCATTGCCGTAAAGGATTTTCAAGGTACGCTCAACAAATTCGAAAAAGTGTTTGGCTTAAAAGGCCGTGATTTTCGTGACGATCAAGGTAAAGGTTATCAGCATGACTCTCGGATTTTACTTGGGAATGATTGTTGGATCCATATTGTGCATAACTGGGATCCCAACTCAAGAGTGTATCAGTTCGTGGAAAATGTTGGCGAAGGACTAGAGCATATAGCTTTGGAAACTGATGATATTGAGTCAGATGTTCAACGCATTCGTGATATGGGCGTACCCATTTTTCAAGATAAGATTTTTGATGCCAATGATGGATATGAAGCATTTGTTTATCCCGATGACGGAATTGGCTTTACTGTCGAATTGATCCAGCCTCATGCTACAAGTTGGACTTATCCTGAGGACGTAGGCCAAGAATCTGTAAGCGATACAATGGGTCTGCTTCGACTTCATCATATAGGTGTTGGTGTTGATGACTTAAAGTCAGCATGTGAAAGATTCGAGAATCTGTTTGGATTACCTGCCCGTGATTTTCGTGATGATCAAGGCCAAGGCATGCAGCTTGATGCTAGAGTTTTGCTAGGAAACGAATGCTGGTTGCATATTGTGCAAAACTGGAACCCTGGATCCCGTGTCAACAAATTCCTCCAAGAGCGTGGTCAGGAGTTGGAGCATATTGCCTTACAGACTAATACAATAGAGAATGATATTAGATATCTAAATGAGAATAACATACCTATCTATCAAGACAAGATTTTTGATGCTAACGATGGATATGAAGCGTTTGTTTATCCAGATGATGGAGTAACTTTTACTGTTGAGTTAATC
>DCAJ01000063.1:0-3533 GCA_002311455.1 Anaerolineales bacterium UBA1136
GTGTACATCACGTTCAGGAACTCTAGCTCCTGGTTCATCCCCAGACGGACCGAGTCTTTTGTAGCCGCTCCCGGAGCGCATGAAGCAAACACCAAAGTCAGAGCTATCATAAAAAAACCAACGGTTCTAAGTTTATTGATTACCATCAGGTATCTCCTCCTAGTTCTTTATTTGTACAAATTACTGTCTTATATTGATGTAACAGATGATGCGTATTACGACAAACTACTGTATATTATAGTCTATCATGTTTGCAGAGTTTGCAGACCTGCAAACATGATACACGAATATTGTTACTAATGCAACTAACACTACATATAAAAAAGGTTATTTCATGCAAACTCCTGGATTAATAGGTGGGCTGTTAGGAATAGAAGAAATTACAAATAAGCCTACAAAAGAACCTGGTTTTTTTGATGGGAGACATCTGCGATTAGCAGATGCCCGATCAGGTATATGGCTGTTGGTTGAATTGCTTTCTCCAAAAAACGTATGGATGCCATCATTTGTCTGCAAGGTAATGATAGAAGCAGTAGAGAAGGCTGGGGTTCCTGTGTGCCACTTCGACTTGAACTATGACATGAAACTGAATTCCCTAGACTGGATTGATCAAGTCCAGCCAAATGATCTAGTAATTATAGTGGATTATATGGGTTATCCGAGCGAAACAGACTGCGTAAATCAGCTGAGGGAAAAGAAGGCATGGATCTTAGACGATGCAAGTCAAGCATGGCCATCCAATGTTCAAGCTAATATAGCAGACTTTACTTTATATAGTCCACGCAAATTACTTGGCCTGCCAGATGGAGCCGTTTTATGCTTTCAAAGCAATGGCACTTTGATGAGTGATGTAAATCTGAAACCACCACCTACAGATTGGATAATGAAATCCTTAGCAGTGGTGCAACGCAGACGAGACTTTGATCGCTGGAATGGGACCGATCCCTGGCAGGAGCTATTCAAAGAGGTCAATGACACATTTCCACTTGGCCCTTATCAAATGAGTGAATTTAGCCACGCAATGATGACGCATGGAATTAACTTTGAGAACATAGCACATCGAAGAAATGAAAACTACCTTGTACTTAATGAGCTTCTGCAGGATATTGCACTATTTCCGAACTCTGGCCCAAAAATGGTGCCTCTTGGATTTCCGATCAGGGTAAGTGATCGTCAAAACCTACAGGATCATCTGCTTAATCACAACATATCTACTGGAGTTAACTGGAATCTAGAAGGATATATTTCTGATGTTCATGAAGAAAGCCATCGACTTTCTAAAGATATAATGACCCTACCCTGCGACCAAAGATACAGCAAAGACGATATGGTGTATATCGCAGAAACAATTAATAACCATATAAAACAATAATCAGGTAGTATAAAAAGCTATGGGGAGTATCATGGAAAACACAATATCTGAACGTTCTATACTAATAGCAAGCTATCTTGAAGCAGAACATGTGGAAAGAATACAGGCTGTAGACAAAAGCATTGTTGTGCATTACGAGCCTGAACTTTTACGTCCACCTAGATATCCTGCCGATCATAATGGAAGTCCAATCACCAGGACTCAGGAAGAAGAACTCCGATGGCAAACTCTGTTAGACAAGGCAGAAATTCTATTCGATTTTGACCACACGCATCTGACAGATCTTCCCGATTTGGCACCTAATGTAAAGTGGATTCAAGCAACAAGCGCCGGTATAGGCCAAATGGTCAAACGCTTAGAATACGACACACGAATGCCCGAAACTATTTTCACAACTGCCAGTGGAATACATTCGCAGCCACTGGCTGAGTTCTGCCTAATGTCAATGTTGATGTACTCACGTGGACTAACACGTATGTTGGAAATGCAATCACAAAAGCATTGGGAACGCTATGCTGGAACGGATCTTGTGGATCGCACAGTTGTAATAATCGGAATGGGAAACATAGGTCAAAGAGTGACTGAAATAGCAAAATCATTTGGCATGAATGTCATTGGGATTAAGCGAACCGTCTCAGATACCGATCTCGCTGGAATGCAAGCGGACCAAATATTACCTACCAATAAACTGCAAGATGGATTGAAACAAGCAGACTACCTTATATTGTGCATGCCACACACCCCCGAAACTGAGCATATGATTGGAGAAACGGAGCTGAATCTACTTCCCAGAGGTGCGATACTAATCAACATTGCTAGAGGTATAGTAGTAGATGAACCAGCCATGATAAAGTCTTTGGAGCAAGGTCATTTGGGAGGCGCAGCTCTGGATGTTTTTCAGACTGAGCCGCTACCTGACGACAGTCCATTATGGAATATGCCAAATGTGCTCGTAAGCCCACACTCGGGTAGCACGAGTGCAAGAGAGAATTCTCGTTTGACAGATTTATTCTGTCACAACTTGAGGCGATATCTAAACGACAAGCCATTGTTGAATGTACTTGATACTGACCTTCTATATTAGTAGTTAAAAGATATCACGAACGCAATGCTATTTTCTACCGAGATAAAAGAATGATGGAACCTACGCCAAGTCCCAATCCCATTAGTCTAGTTGCAGTAAGTGGTTCCTGATATATGATTGCAGAAAGTGATACGGACACTATCACACCCAATCCAACAATTGGGAAAACAACACTACCTGCACCACCATTGTTCAATGCATAAAACATGCAGGCATATCCTATTGAGCCAAAAAGCCCAACTAAACCTCCAACTCCAAGCATTCGTGGACTTACAACAAACGCCTGTTTCTGGTTAAAATGAATGATTAGTGCCATAACAATGTAACACACATTAATGATCATCAGAAATGGTGGGAAGTACAAACCATCAGAAACAGCAACTTTGTTCAAAAAGCTACTGAGACCCATACATACAAGTGAGATTACTGCTAGGGTAACAGGTATATTCATATCATCTCCATTTATATACAAGATTCGCGATGCAAATTTGAGTTCAATACGAAAGTTTGTTCAACTGAAACTTAATAAAATATAAACTCTTTAGTGCTCGTAAAAAATTTCGTCTGATTCTATACTCAATTAGACAAGTTGTGTTCACAGCTATCTTAGCGCGCCAAAACGATGATAGAACTAACCCCCAACCCTAGACCCACTACTTTTGACAGAGTCACAGGCTCGCGAAAAACATAATAAGATAATAATACTGCAACAACTACAGACATCGATTTTATTGGAAAAATTACACTACCCTCTCCACCGAGGCGTAATGCAAGCATCGTTCCAAAAATCGCGATTGCAGTCGCGAGACCAGACACTGAAGCAACAGCGAACATGCGTGGCGTAAGTTCATAGGGATGTTTCTGAAAAATGTGCAGCAAAATAGCAGATATTGCCACAATAATGGTCTCAGTCAGCATGAAACTGGGCGAATATACATCATTCACCCCAGCAACTTTCCAAAAAAAGTTCGCCATGCCAAAACCAAACAGACCGATGACCGCAAGCACTATAGGTGTATTCATTTTATCTCCAGTAATTAAAATTTTAAATGTGGAGTATATCATCTCCAAACAATT
>DCAJ01000063.1:3573-4834 GCA_002311455.1 Anaerolineales bacterium UBA1136
CTATTCACACTTGTAGTGTTAATACCTGAGATTGATTCAAAATTGCATTACGCCTATACGCATTATCTAGGCATATATAAGTCAATTATCCCAAAATAATATGTTGGAGCATATCTGGTTTATATGTAACCAATAATAGTAATTAAACAATCTAGTCGGACGGATTATTATTTACCTGGTGCAGGTGCAATACCTACCAGTAGTACTAGAAGTCGATTACTCGTGTTGGTTACTCCGTGTTCTACCCCTGCTGTAGCCCATATAGTGCAGCCTTCACCTGCTTGCTGTGTATCTTGGCCAACAACGAACTCCCCATCACCTTCAACTACATAGTAGAACTTGTCTTGTTCTGAATGCGTATGAGTATCCTGAGTCTGACCTGGAGCTAAACAATTTAGGCCAACTAAAAGATTATCACTCTGAAATAAAATTGACTTATACATCTTGTCAGGATTGGTTCCAACAAGGTCTCGGTAGTCTAAGAAATTAGTCACTGCGTTCCTCCTGTATGTATGTCGCCTGCCCTATTATAAGGTAGTAAAGCCTAATACCTGTTTCCAATTTACATATCCTTGGTATATATTTGTCGTGAATAGATCCAAAATCGAGATATTTATGGTAGTAGACATAATTGCCAGCCTGTCATTCGTATTTGTTATGTACAAAATGGCTCGCGAATCATCAAGGAACGAAAGGATCGGAGGCATAATTGGCACTGGCATAGGTGCAATCTATTGCGCTAGTCAGCTGAACGTATGGCCTACCGGATGTACAGCACCATTTACAGGCACCTTACGTCCCTGCGGACCATTAGACGGTCATCCTCGCCTGATCATAACAATGACCATTATCATGTTCAGTACTTGGCTAGGCGGAACCATCGCGGGTATCATGAAATCTAGGCGCAAATAACCTAGGAAGAATTGAAAATGCGATATTTGACTTCAATTAATGAAGTCAAACTTTAAATTGTCTGCTCTATTTATTATATGAAGTCAGTTTCTCAATAGATGGAGGCACTATCCTCAGCGCCGCTACTAAAAGTATATTGGCCACCACTACATAACTGGCAATTAGTATACATATAGTCTGTATGGACAGGCTTCTATCAATCAACATACCTATAATTACTGGTCCAACAGCCGATGACAACACAGCCATAACACTTCCCATACTCCTAATGGAGCCGAGATGTTCAACTCCGTACAATTCTGGATATAGTGCAGCACCAGAGGTTTGAGAAAAACCTACATGTAATCCT
>DCAJ01000063.1:4899-9843 GCA_002311455.1 Anaerolineales bacterium UBA1136
ATCCTAACAGAACCATATACAGTAATACCCAGAGATGATTACCAGCAAGACCAATAGTCAAAGCGGCTAAAGCTAACGGGAACATAGTATATTGGAACACCTTTCTTGCACTCAAACGATCGATGAGCGACCCAGCGATGACATTCGCAAATATACTGGTGCCTGCATACAACAAATAGTTTGCAGTGATCCAGCCAGAATCCCATTGCTTAGCTTCTGCTATATTGAGGTGGTGAAAGAAAAAAGCTGTTGCCACCATAGGTGTAGCTACCATAGCTGGCAATAACAGATAAAAACGCGGATCCCTAAGTACCATCCTACGAGTCCAACTGACTACGTTAGACTTAATGCTATCAGTGCTAGTTCGAACAATTTCAAGATATTTTTTGTGGAATTGGTCATATCCTTTTAGTAGCCACACTACTGTCGGAAAACTGAATAATGCCAGGATTACTGCCACACCCCCGTAGGTCCAACGCCAACCAACAGCAGCAATAGCAGTCACTGCAAGGAAAGGAAGCGTTGCCTCGGCAATAGGTTGGCCTAGAGCAGCAATGGCCAGTGCTCTACCACGACCACGGTCAAAGTAACGCGCCATACTAGTGGTGCCTACGTGCCGAGCAAGTCCTTGACCAGCATGACGCAAAAGGAATACACCCAAAACAAGCATAGCAGGGCCCGATACTAATGGCATATAAATACAGGCAACAACCATAAATGCACATACAGCCAAAGTAAAGCCTGGTAACCTATAACGGTCGATCATAGGTCCAGACCAGATAAAAACTATGGCGCTGGCCAATGTGCCAATCATATAGATGCTAGCCCAAGCAGTGTGAGTAAGATCGAACTCTTCCTGGATCGGTGGACCAAATACACCAACAAAGAATGTCTGACCTATGCTGGAATAAAATACCATCATGAATCCAAAGCCAAGCAGATGTGGATTGCGAGCTATAAGGCGTTTGTATGGATCGATAAACATCAGCAGAGTATACAGCACGCGGCCAACAAGAAATGCTATCTAATATACCAAGAAGTCATGCAGAGGTTACTGTATGATGACCTACCCTTTTCTCAGCAACAATCTGTAAGACAGATATATACATGTAGAACCAAGCAACAATATAATCACGTTCAACTTGATCCATTGCCAGAAAAATACCAGGCCCATAATTACAGCACCAATCATGCAAAGCCAGCACATCAATCTCCACATCGAACGTGTCATCATGTCTCTCCCTACTACCTAATTGCTGCCGGATTGTACATTACTTATAAGTGATGCTTGTTGATTCAATGTATTAGCGTGTTATAGTATAGATATGAATGATTTCACACGTGCACAATTAGAGGAAATAGTCCACAAACTGGAAAGGGCCCAACTATCAAGTGCTAATCTCTCTGGGTCTAACCTGATTAGAGCCAATTTGTTTGGTGCTATCCTGAACAGGGCTGACCTGCATCAAGCTAATCTGAGAGGTGCTAATCTGAGTAGTGCTAAACTGTGTAAAGCTGACCTTAGAGGGGCCAAAATGGATCCGACATACCTTATTAGGGCAGACCTTAGTGATGCTAACCTGCAGAATGCTAATTTACAGAATGCTGTCATGAATGGAGCTAACCTGACTGCGGCCAACATGCGTGATACCTACCTAATCCATACTAAACTGAACGGATCCAAACTCCGAAAGGCTGACCTTAGGGGAGCAATAATGGACTCAGCCCACCTTGTCAGGGCTGACCTACGAGGGGCCAACCTCCAAAATGCTAATTTGCAGAATGCTGACCTTACGAATACTAAGTTCGATGGCGATACAAAGTGGCCTAAGGACTTCAACCCAGAAGCAGCAGGGGCAATCTTGCTGGATCATGTGTAAATAGTAAGGACATGCATTTTAATAGACCACCCAAATGGTTTTACGCTTTAGTCTGTCTTATCATACTAGTATTTGTGATCTTTACTGTACTGAATTTGGCCATTCTATTCTAGTTATAGTAGCAATGAACTAGCATCACTAATCCTTTTTTGAATCTTTTTCTTTTTGCCCAGATAGTGTTGTCTGTTCACCGACAAATCTTTTGTTTCGCCAACCATACCGATAAGCAACATACATAGCTAAAACACCAGCAAACATATTGTTTCGTTCTGAATTTTGTGTTAAGACAGTCCAATTCATTGCTGGAGCAATTCGTTCAAACAGAATAAGAAACATCACAAAGGCTGCACCACCCACCATGTATGTGAACACTACTCTCCAGAAACTAGACCAGAATTGCTTTTTCATTAATTTTTTTAGCAATGAGTTATGCTAGACGAAACAATCTAAACGATCAACATAATATACGATTCCTTGTTGTCAGTATGTTTACTGTATACTGCCTCCTGTATATTAGCAAGATATTGTAGCATCACAAACAATCGCGTAGATAGCGGATATCCACGCTACACTTCCAGAACTTGTGGAAGCATATATGCACTACCGAATAAATAATTTTCCTTTGATGCAAGTCGCAAGGATGAAATGTTGGCAGTCACTGACACTTTACGTAATGCAATGCAAAATATACAGGGTGTTCAATCAGTGTGCTTAGTCGAAGTAGGAGAAGGTCAACTTATAGGATTGGCATGTCATGACACGGAAGAAAATTCATCGTAGCAACACCTAAAGTTCAAGAGATGATGGGAGGATTAGCTGTTTTCTTTACCAGTCCTCCTGACTCGAAGACTGGAAGTGTCATATGGGAAATGTAACTTGTATAGATAACCACTTGTTGTAAATACTCTAACACAGACAACTTCAGATACTGGATTAAAAAGAAAATCCCAAGTGGCGACTCGGGATAATCTCACAACATTTGGTGAATGCTAACTAAATTATAGCATATCAACTCTCTCTTGTTTACTCAGAGTCGTCCGTTGTTCCTTCGCAACATATTTTTAACCTGTCGTCCATAACGCCAACTAATGTACATCTCGACTAGAAACTACATCGCCCCAGAATCATACTAAGCCACCGCCTAAAGTTTAAACTATGTGGTCCATACCACAATCTAAGCAATACATTGGTATATGTATCATGACCCATCTATAATTTGCCCGGCAGATAATAGTGGGTATATACTTGGCTTAATGACAACAGTAGACGATTGTATAACATCTAACACAAGCAACAAGTGCCCCCAAAAAAATTACATGTCTGTTTTTAGTACCCCGCCGCCCAATTTTTCAGCCAAAGAGGCCGAAGCTATGGTTTTTGACCTTTATGGTCTTACGACAAATGCCAGTTCATTAGACAGTGAGCGTGACCAAAATTTTCTCTGTTCAACTCCCGATGAGAAAAAAATGGTATTAAAGATTTCAAATCCAGCAGAGGATAAGGCCGTTCTTGAAATGCAGAATGAATGCATGCAATATATCCATGATCATGCCATCCCGTTGCGAGTTCCTTGGGTAATAGCAGGAATTGAACATAATGACATCATGACGTTTAATCTAAGTGCCACCACTTACCTAGTACGTCTCGTACATTACCTGCCCGGACTACAATTAACAGATGTCTCACACCGTGAATCCATGCTTCATGAATTAGGATCATTCTTGGGGCGTTTGTCTTTAGCTATGTCTAGATTCAATCATTCCGCTGCTCATCGTGATTTTCCGTGGGATATCGCACACATAGACTTCATTAGAACCCATAAACACTATGTAACTGAAGATGAAGGAATCATTGATCATTTTATTGGACTTTACGAAAAGAATGTTTTACCAAATGCTGCCAACTTGAGAAAAGCCGTGATTCATAATGATGCCAACGATCACAATGTGTTGGTAGACAATGACGGGAATATGCGTGGCATCATTGATTTTGGCGACATGATATATAGTTTTCTAGCATGTGAACCAGCCGTGTGCATGGCCTATGTAGCTTTGGGCAAGGATGAACCGCTAGAACCAATTGCTCAAGTACTAAAAGGTTTCCAGGCAATTTTTCCTTTAACTGAAGATGGATTGCTGTCCGTAGTCTACTTGGTATGTATCCGATCTTGTATCACAGTCACCATGGCAGCATATCGGAAACAGCTGTTTCCCGAAAATAAATATATATCCGTTACAGAAGATCAAGCGTGGAATTTCTTGAAGAAAATGCAAAATGAGAATCTACAAACATGGTCCCAAAAATTGTTGATCTATGCTGAATCATAAAGAAATACAGGATGTTCGCAACAAACATTTGGGGCCAACCCTTCGCTTCTCCTATAACGAGCCCTTCCATATTGTCCGTGGCGAGAGACAGCATTTATTCGATACAGATTGAACTCAATATTTGAACTGCGTAAACAATATTCAGCATGTAGGTCAATCTCAGTCTTTCGAAGTACTGGGGCATGGTGATGGGATGTTCTAACGGGACAGAACGACGATAGAACCTAATGCCAATCCCAAGCCCAGCAGTTTTGTTGCAGTCACTGGCTCGCGATAAACGATGAAAGATAGAATTACAGCCACAACCACTGACAGGCCAGAAATCGGGAAAAGAACGCTCCCTTCACCGCCCATCTTAAATGCAAGCAATAGTGCAAAAATACCTAATGCTCCAATTACACCTCCCAAAATGGCGACACCGGTCATCTTGAGAGACAAATCAAGCGGATGTCTCTGCACTAGGTGAATGACGATTGCGACAGATCCAAAGGCGATACTCTGAGCAAGCATGTAAGTTGGTCCGTAGCCTTCATTTGCACCTGCAACCTTGGAAAAAAACCTAATGATGCCACCGGAAACAAGGGTTATGCAGGCAAGCACAATTGGTGTGTTCATGTTATCTCCAATATTTGAGTGTAATTTCTGGTGTAATACTACTACAGTTTTAATACAAAATAACAACCTGGAGCAATTGGGTTATGTAGACTAAATTCGAGAAATTGACTATATACGCCTTC
>DCAJ01000063.1:10123-11070 GCA_002311455.1 Anaerolineales bacterium UBA1136
ATCATGGTCACTATCCTGGATCAGCCAAAATAATAGAATAAGTTGGCCGATAAATGGAACCAATGTAATAAACATCCGCCAGCCACTAAGGCCAGTGTCATGCAGTCTCCTGACGCTCACAGCAAGGTAAGGACAAGCAATGGCCAAAAGATACGTTAAGGAGAGTACTTCATACTCACTTTCGGGGAAGATTCCGAGGAATCCTTCCATTGCTCCTAGCATCATACTGATTATAAAATTCCACAGAATAAACATCCAATACTCTGTGCGACTGGCTCGCCCACTGAAAACTGCATACTTACTAAACTGTATGAAATACCAGTGCATAATACCCGTCTTATTAGTTCTCTGTGTTCCAGTGTCTATGACCTTTATTGCTTTAATAGGCTTTGGCGTTGGTTCTGGTTCTGGTGCTGATGCTGGCTCTGGTGCTGCTGATACAGGTGTAGCTTCCTCTACAATTTCAGTCTTAGTACTGCAGTGGATACAAAAACTAGAGTCCTGCGGTAGTGCCTTGCCACATTTTCTGCAATGCATAATCCACCTCCCTATTGTGCGTTTACTGCCCCCATTGTACCAACCACTGATTATCGGAGCGTGGTGATGCTAATCGTTTTTAACTATCCACCATTTGAAAGATTTCCAAGCCAGCCAAACCCCAACCACAATATGAACAATAAATACAGTATTATATTGCGTCATATCTATGCCTATTTTGGTGTACAACCATTCACCACCATACGCCCACACAGTGAAAACAAGCCCAGCCCATACCCATCTTCTGAAAACCATTCCAACCATGTTAGCCGTCCCTCTATTGCCTGCAAAGTGCCCCCATTGTATAATATGTTTACATTAACAATCAATAATAAAGTGGGCTATGCAGTTGTTAAAGCAACCACACAGCCCTATCCAACCGCTGAAGGAGCAGCGAAAGGAATGGCCGA
>DCAJ01000079.1 GCA_002311455.1 Anaerolineales bacterium UBA1136
GCTGATAGTAGTCGTAGTAGCTTACAAAGTATTCTACTGCGTTATCTGGAAAAAACTCCTTAAATTCAGCATATAGCTGTGCCGCAAGTGTTTTGTTATGGGCCAGCACAAGCGCTGACTTTTGTGTCTTTTCAATAACATTGGCTATTGTGTAAGTCTTGCCGGTACCAGTTGCTCCATGAAGGACTTGATGAATTAATCCTTTATCAAGCCCTTTGACCAAATCTCTGATTGCTTCTGGTTGGTCACCAGTTGGCTGGTAGGGCGCATGAACTTTGAAGTCTGGCATGAATTAATTATACTCGTCAGTCCCTAGAATAGTGTTGTCGATGATATTATAAGAATATTATGTTGCAAAAGCGGGTCTTGATAGCAATCGTTGGGCCTACAGCCGTTGGGAAAACTACTACGGCAATAGCGTTAGCTGAACTGCTTGACGGAGAAATAGTGTCTGCAGACTCTCGACTGTTGTATCAAGGAATGAATGTAGGTACTGCTAAACCAACTGACAGAGATATGCGAGGGGTTCGGCATCACCTGATTGATGTGACTACTCCAGATAGGCATTGGACATTGGCACAATATAAGTGTGCAGCAACCAATGCAATCGACGATGTACAGCATAGGGGTTATATACCTTTATTGGTAGGTGGTACAGGCCAATATATACGCGCTATTGTCGAGGGTTGGGATATACCACCACTTCCCAAGGACAAAAAAATACGTCAAGAACTGTTGTCGTATGCGGAACGACATGGTTCCATATTGCTACACAGGAAGTTGATAGAGCTGGATCAGCAAGCTGCGGAGTCTATAGATCATCGTAATACACGTAGAGTAATTCGGGCATTAGAAGTATGTATAAGTACAGGAAAACCGTTTTCTGAGCAACGAACAAAAACCAAGCCCAATTATAACATTTTGACAATTGGATTGACCATGGAAAGATCTGACCTTTATGCGCGAATAGACGCACGTATAGATAATATGTTTGAAAATGGTTGGATTGAGGAAGTGCGCGGTTTGCTAGATAAGGGTTATACCTGGGATATGCCTAGTATGTCTGCATTAGGCTATCCTGAGGTCGGTAGGTTTATACGTGAAGAAATTGATTTGACTGAGACTAGGCGAAGGATTAGGCGGTTAAGCCGTAGGCTTGTACGTCGTCAGGCTTCATGGTTCGCCATTGATGGTACGAATATAGAATGGTATGAAATGAGATGTATGTCTCTGGCAGAATTGCATACCGTTGCTATTAATTGGATGAATACAATACCGTAGAATGAAGATAGGTGGTAGTATGACGTTGTGTGAGTATGGTGTTTCAATGCCGTGAATTTCAGTTATATGGGTAGAATAAAATGAAGGTATTCCAAAAATTTAATGTGAGATTGCTTAGCATATTTGTATCTATTGCTTGCATTAGTAGCGACGTTTTGGCTTCCTCAAAAGTTTTAGATATAAGCGGGAAGGAAAAAATTCAAGACATATTGTCTGCACTTACTCCTGAGCAAAAAGTAGGACAACTGTTTTTGGTAGGTTTTGATGGTACTGATAGTACGAATGAAACATCAATTCACAAACTTATCTCCAGTTACCGTGTTGGTGGTGTGATGCTGATGGCGGAGAATGACAATTTCGGCGATAGTGAAGATGTAATTTTATCCACAGCTGAATTGACTAATTATCTCCAGCGTATAGCGTGGAAAAAGTTTAATCAGGAATCAATAGAGGCTGTAGGATTATCTTCGCCATCTAATACTAATGACGGTTACTTGCCGCTGCTGATCGGAGCTATGAATGATCCAAGCCAAGGAGGATATATAGGTATTCATGGTGGATTGACGCCTATACCAGGTGCAATGGCAATTGGGGCCACATGGAATACAGACATGGCTCTTTCGATGGGTGAGATCACCGGTGCAGAACTAAGTGCTCTTGGCATCAACCTCTATGTAGGTCCAACCTTGGACGTTGCTGATGATCCGATTGGAAATAGTTCAGGTAGTTCAGGCTTAAGTGCATTTGGGGGCAATCCCTATTGGGTTGGTGAAATGATACGCGCATTTGTAGTCGGCGTGCATCGTGGTAGTAGTGGAGGCATAGCTTTTGTAGGGGAATCTTTTCCTGGCTTAGGTGCTGCTGACAGTGCAAATAGAATGGATGTTCCTGTCGTAAACAAATCTTTGGAAGAATTAACTGAGTCTGACTTGATGCCATATCATGCTGTTACTAAATTGCCTCTTGGATCAGATGAAACTATCGATGTGTTAATGCCAGCACAAGCTAGATATTCCGCTTGGCAAGGATCGCTTTCTATTGATACTCGGCCCCTTGGGCTGGATGCTGGAGCCCTATCCGATTTGTTTAGTATACAAACATTCTCAGAATGGCGCGAGCAGGGTGGTTTAGTAATGAGTTCCGCACTTGGTACGGAGGGAGTGCATAGATTCTATGATCCGACCGGTAATACTTTCCCGGCGTTTGAAATTGCGCGAGATGCTTTTTTGGCTGGTAATGATATTTTGTTCTTGAATGACTTTGTTTTGGATAAATCTAATGATCAGTACGATACGGTAGTGTCTACCATCGAATTGTTTGTTCGAAAATATCGTAAGGATGCTGCCTTTGCAGAGAGAGTGGATCGTGCTGTAGAGCGAATAATTGCTGTTAAGTTGCGTCTTTATGATAATGATCTGTCAATTCTAAATGTTACGGAGGTTTTGGAATCTTCAAGCCTTGAAGTCAATGAGGCGCAAGTCTTCCAGGTTGCACAAGAGGCGGTCACACTGTTGAGTCCTTCCAAAGCCGAGTTCGTTAGTCGTGTTCCTCGCGGGCCATCTGGCCTCGATAGGATTGTGATCTTTATTGATAGTCGCACATATAATCCGTGCAGTACATGCGATCTTATAGTGAGTCCTCCAGAGAAAGCTCTGGAGGACTCAATTGATAGGTTGTATGGTTTCGGTGGTATAAGTCAAAATACCACATTGGAATTGTTTAGCTTTAGTTTTCTTGAGTTGTATGAATATGTTGTTGGTATTGATAATGAATTAGTAACTTTGCGCACCGAAAACGGTGCTGAAGTAGGTGCCGGTGATGATGCTGCTGCTGCTGCTGTCCTTAGGCTTCAGGCAAATAACAATGTTGAAGATGCCTTGTTTGGTGCTGACTGGCTTGTTTTTGCTGTGGGTGATGTTCAAGATGATGTGGAGAATAATGCGTTAAAGCTAGTTTTGGCAGAGCGTCCAGATCTTTTGTCTAACAAGAATGTTATAGTGTTTGCAATGGGTGCCCCATATTATCTGGACGCTACAGATGTATCTCAATTTACAGCTTACTATGGATTGTATGGTGATAGCAGCGCATTTATTGAAGTTGCAGCGAGGGTGCTGTTCCAAGAGATAGTTCCACATGAATCTCCTCCAGTGTCAATTGATGCAGTGTCTTATGATTTGCAGGAAAACTTGTCTCCTGATCCTGACCAAATTTTTGTGGTTTCGCCTATACAGAGCATCGGTGAATCTGACACTTCTGATATAGCGTTGGTAAATAATGCGTCAGATGATGAGCCTGTTGCGTCTGGGATTTCTGCAATTCCTACAGCAGTACTGGCCGAAATAATCCAGGCCAGTACTGTCAATTTGCAGACTAGTACGTTGGTGGATCATAATTCAAAAAATGTACCTGATGGTACTACTGTTGAGTTTGATGCTTCTTATCTCGCAGAAGGCGGTCTTACTGAGACTTTTGCGGTCAGCAAAACATTAGCAGGTGTTGCAATTGCGACTCTAGTGCTAGATAGAGTAGGTCTTGTAGAAATCAGGGCACGGAGTGGCGATGCAGTTTCGGAACCATTACAGTTAGATGTTTTGGTTGGTCCAGGCGGTTCAGTAGAAGATAATGAAGGACAACTAGATGCCACTTCTGAGGTTTCTATTATAGTTACTAGTATTCCAGTATTAGCTACACCAACCACTGACACAATGTCAGTGGTTGGTGTAGCTAATA
>DCAJ01000086.1:0-781 GCA_002311455.1 Anaerolineales bacterium UBA1136
CAAAGATATCTATAATGACTATACTAAGACCAGTTTTAAGCTCGCATTCGACAAATTGTTTGTCACAATGAAAGTGTCAAAGATCAATGATTCGAATCGTTTGATTTACCTAATGCAAAATAGGTCTGACCTAAAATGAGAAATAAAATAATTGCTCACCCAATTCTTTTAGGCATCTATCCAGTCTTGTTTCTTTTCTCCAGAAATGTTTGGCAAACAAAAGCTAGTGTGATATGGGCTCCGCTGGTGATAGTATTATCTATCGTACTTTTGTTGTGGTGGTGTACCACTGGTATTATCAAGAATGGTGCTAAAGCAGCATTAATTATCTCGATTTTTCTTATTCTGTTTTTTCTCTATTCGAATGTGCATGATATTTTGTTTGTACAGCAAAGCTTAGTTTTTGGTAGGCACAGGTATCTTATACCGATGATGGGTCTTCTGTGGTGTATTAGTACCTATTTGATCATTCGTCGGACGGTTACTGTGACTACAGCGAATGTTTTTCTCAATATAGTTGGAGTGACCTTGATATTAGCTACTATACCTAATTTGGGCAATTGGGTCATCAACAAAGCGGTTTTGTCAAAGGACAAAATAAGTTCTATACGGCTAGGGGATTATGAACAAGTTACATTGACTATGCCTCAGGACCCTCCGGACATTTATTACATAATATTAGATGGATACATGCGTTCGGATTTGCTGGAGGAAGTGTTGCAATATAACAATAGCGAGTTTGTTGATCATTTGGAGAATAAGGGGTTTTATGTGGCATCTA
>DCAJ01000086.1:936-1107 GCA_002311455.1 Anaerolineales bacterium UBA1136
GGAGAATAGGGAATTTTATGTGGCTTCTAAGAGTCGCAGTAATTATCCATATACGTTCTTATCCATACCCTCCGCACTTAATATGGAATATATAAACTACCTAAGTGAAACAGTGGGTACTGAATCACATGACGTTCTTGCAACATATCCTCTGATTCAAGCCAATAGGGT
>DCAJ01000086.1:1113-3113 GCA_002311455.1 Anaerolineales bacterium UBA1136
TAGAAGTCTTATTGCAGATGAGGTTTTTACTTGGAAAAATAAAGGTCCTGAACAGGCATTTTTATCATTGCTTGTTGAGATGACTGCTATTTATCCGCTGGTGCAACCGATACTGGATGATTGGCACGATGCGCGAGGTTCTATATTGTTTTCGTTTAGTCAGATTGCGAAAGTAGGATTACGTGAAAGTCCCACTTTCGTTTATGCGCATATTGTGTCTCCGCATCCACCTTATGTGTTTGGTGCTAATGGTGAGTATGTTAATGAGCCAGAAGAGGGATGGACTCCTGAGAGTGCACAAAGTGCATATCTAAATCAACTCATTTATACAAACAAAAAAGTAGTGGAATTGGTTGATACATTATTGGTACAGCACACAACACCTCCAATTATCATTGTTCAGGCTGATCATGGTTTGGCATGGGCAGTTGGCTGGGATCCAAATCCAAGCATTGCCCTGGATGAACTGTTTGATATGAATCAAGTGTTTGGAATCCTGAATGCTTATTATTTGCCTGGTAATGGTAAGCATCAATTGTACGACACTATTTCCCCAGTGAACTCTTTTAGACTCATCTTTAACGCGTATTTTGACGCTAAGCTGTCATTATTGAACGACAAAAATTACTTTTCTATCTATTATGAGAACCCTTACAGTTTTTCAGATGTTACTGATATGTTGGACTAAACTAATTTAGGTCACAGCAGACTTATTTTGGGATTTCTCGGTTGAATACTAATTGATATCAATAAGGTAACTGGACAGTTCTTATATGTCTAGTCGTCGTGGTAAGGTGACATTAGAATTAACTAGTACTAGGCCGATCATCTGTGCCTGCAACTAATTCATCTAATGAACGCATAGATTATATAACTAGTAATGAAGTTGTAGTGTCATTACAAACTACAATATCTGTGATAATGATAGATATGACTGAGAATAGAGGAGTTTGGATATGAGGCAAGGTCAAATGCCAAAGAGTGGTAATGGTGATAGGTGGATTGCCATAAGACTATTTGTAACTGCATATTTAATATGTCTATTCTTTATGGATTCCACCTCGCATGGAGTATTTACGAGAACAAACAGATTTCAGTATTTGGCGTATGCCTTGGTTGATAATCAGACAATTGATATAAGTGGTGTTGAGCAGGTTTATGGTGAAACCATTGAGGCCTATGAGGTTCAAGGAAGACGTGTTCAAATTGTAAATCCAGGCTTGGGATTGCTTGTTTCTCCTGTATATGCATTATCGTCACTTCTAAGTATCGAGGAGCGTATTGGATTGCAGTCAGGTGATAATGCGGTCATTTTGTACCAGGGACTTGTGTTTGCTCTAGCCATTAATGCCATGATGGCTGCTGTTTTTGTTACATCGCTATGGTTGATATTGCGGTGGTTGGGATTAACTATACGTCTTTCCATGGGTCTTGCGGTTGGTATAGGATGGGGTAGCATGGCAGCCTACTATTTCACTGCTGGTACTAACGTTCAGACTGCTGTAGAGACATCTCTATGTACTCTAGCTTGGGTTTTTGTTATTGGACTAAATCGTGGTCGAAGATTGCCGTCTCCAGCGTTTTGGTCAGGATTCTTTTTAGGAATAGCTATTTTAGTTAATGTACCTGCTATTATAACTACATTTTGCACATTTCTATAAATATTTTATAGGCATCGTACGAAAATATTGAGTTTTTTGGGTGGTCTTTTGCCAGGTGTAGGTGCTTTGCTAATTTACCAGTGGATTGCTTTAGGGAATCCATTTATGGATGTCCCGTTCTCTTATTTTCAATCTAAGGGTTTGTATGGTAATCCTGATGAGATAAGTTTTCTGCAAGTTGCTATAGAGTTTTTGCTAGGCTGGCACCAAGGATTGATTTGGTATTTTCCTTTAGCTATTTGTCTGTTGTTCGCAATTCGTAGTGTGAAGATTAGAGATAGCTTGTCTATCACGAGTTGGTCACTTATTTTCTTGCACTGGATGTTTGCGAGCTGGTAT
>DCAJ01000046.1 GCA_002311455.1 Anaerolineales bacterium UBA1136
TTCAGCCTATATGTGATTTGATTCATATTAGTTTGACTATGGGTCAAGGTATATATTTAAAGGGACAAAGTAAAAATTGTTGATGCAGACCGGATTGTATGCAGATATATATGCTCGTAGTTTATTATCTAAATTAGCGTTGTGGATGGGATGTATCGATATCAAAAAGTATAGAATTTACTATAAAAACAAACGGGAGATATAGAAAATGGGCCGCAAGCGCAAACATATCCGTGTGACATACAGTACATTGGGCAGTCCTGATCCTCTCTTGGATCAATATTATGAAGAGGACGTAGTTGCTGCCAAAACTGACTTTGGTCAGACATTCCCGATGTATATTAATGGTGAATGGGTTAATGCCAATGACACATTCACTAGTATCAGCCCAGCTGATACTAGTCTGATAATAGGTCATTTCCAAAACGGAACAATAAATGATGTATCTATAGCTGTACAAGCTGCTCGACAGGCTTTTCGAGATTGGAGTACTACACCCTGGCAGGAACGAATTGAGCTGCTAGAAAAAGTTGCTAATCTAATTAGTGAGCGGTTATTTTTGTTAGGTGCTGTCATTAGTATAGAAGTGGGGAAAAATCGGTTGGAATCAATTGGTGAAGCTGAGGAGGCCGCTGATTTAATTCGTCAGTCCATTAACACCATGCGAGAAAATGACGGATTTGTCAGGCAGTTAGGGTCTGAGGACAAGAGTATTAGGAACTATAGTGTATTGAAGCCTTATGGTGTATGGGGAGTGATATCACCGTTTAATTTTCCATTTGCATTATCTGCAGGACCTGCTGGTGCCGCGCTAGTAGCTGGAAATACAGTGGTGCACAAGCCGGCCGATGATGCTCCATATACAGCATTTCTTCTGGCTCAGTGCTTTCATGATGCAGGTATCCCATCGGGAGTATATAACATGGTAACTGGAAGTGATGAGCCCGGCAAAGCCTTGGTGGCAAATGCTGATGTGAACGGAATCACCTTTACAGGCAGCTACGACGTGGGCAAGAGTATTTTGCATGAATATGGATCTGGCGGGGAGTTTGTGCGACCGGTTGTAGCCGAAATGGGCGGCAAAAATGCTGCTATTGTTACTAAAAATGCTGACCTTGATAAAGCCGCTCAAGGAGTGATGCGTTCTGCTTTTGGTGCTACAGGACAGAAATGTACGGCATGTTCGCGTGTGTATGTTCATAATGAGGTAAAGGCAGACTTTACAACGAAGTTGGTAGAACTTACAAAGCAGATTAAAGTAGGTGACCCGACGGTACGAGAGAATTATATTGGTCCTCTCATCAATGAATCTGCTTACAACGCTTACAGGACATATGTAACTGATGTGGCAGCTGACGGAGAGATTTTAGTTGGTGGAGAGACGCTGAGTGAGCGTGGCTATTTTGTCGCACCAACAGTGGTGGATAACTTGCCTTTTGACCATTATGCTTGGACCAAGGAGCTGTTTGTACCACTGGTAGTTGTAGGTGAATTTGAGGATAAAAAAGAAGCAATGCAGATGGTGAATGATGTTTCACTTGGATTGTCTGCTGGAATATACACCGAGGATAGAAACGAGATACAATGGTTCCTGGATAACGTGGAAGCCGGCGTTGTCTATGTCAATCGTCCGGCGGGAGCTACCACCGGAGCTTGGCCCGGTTATCAGGCTTTTGGCGGTTGGAAAGGCAGTACGGGTACTAACAAATCAAACACGGGCAATTTTTATCTACAGCAATATATGCGCGAGCAAGGTCAGACTATTGTAGGTTGATCTTTATTCTATCGTGCTAGTAGCATTAGTTCAATAGCGGATGAATTTGCTGTGTTGTGCTATGCGTTATAGAAGTAAATGTTAGTGTGACTTTTGGTCTAAAACCGCTAGATACAAACTCGATTCAATGAAAATACTGTGCTGTTAGGCTACCGCTATGGATTATGTAACCGCGGTAAGCTGAATTGCTTGATTGTAAAGGTGCAATTGATAAGCGAAAAAACTGAAAGTGCCGATGCAGTGATTATTGGAGCGGGAATCGCAGGTATATCGGCAGCATACTATCTGGCAGTCAAGAACGGCATGCGGAATGTCGTTATGATTGATGAAAGAGCTCCTCTAACCCTTACTAGTGATAAATCGATGGAGTGTTATCGTAACTGGTGGCCGGGCCCAAATGACCATATGGTCTGCTTCATGAATCGCAGCATAGACCTAATGGAGGAATTAGCACGAGAGACTGATAACTTGATTCATCTTAACCGGCGCGGTTATCTGTTTGTGACAGGAGATAAGGACCGAATAGATAAAATTAGAGATACCGCTGCTGAAATATCATGTCTTGGTGCTGGACCCCTTCGCATTCATGAAGATGGATCAAAAACATCTGATTATGCACCATCACCAGCCTGGGGTTTTGAAAATCAAGACTCTGGGGCAGACCTACTGTTGGATAAGCAAATAATTGCTAAACACTATCCATATATTTCACATGAAGTAGCTGCAGCTCTTCATGTGCGGCGTGGTGGTTGGTTTAGCGCGCAGCAGATGGGTATGTATATGTTAGAGCAGGTGTTAGATCATGGCGTACGGATT
Organism: Anaerolineales bacterium UBA1136; assembly: GCA_002311455.1. Taxonomy (GTDB): domain Bacteria; phylum Chloroflexota; class Anaerolineae; order Anaerolineales; family UBA11657; genus UBA11657. Next base: position 2,591 of record DCAJ01000046.1, read on the forward strand.
CTCAAATCAAAAGTAACCGGCATTGCACTCAAATCTGGTCGTGTGGACTCTGTGCATCACCAGAGCACAGACCAAACCTACAATGTTGGTACTGACGTATTGGTAATTGCTGCGGGCCCTTTTGTTAATAAGATTACTTCTATGATTAATGTTAAACTGCCGGTGCTCAACGAACTTCATACCAAGATGGCTTTCCAAGATTATCTAAGTGTAGTGGCGCGCGATGCGCCTTTTATGATCTGGGATGATCCAGTACAGTTATCATGGTTACCTGATGAACGTGCTGAATTGGAATCGGATGAGAGCACGCGATGGCTGCTAGAGGAATTTCCAGGAGGAATGCATTTTAGACCTGATGGTGGTGTTGATAGTCCAATCCTGCTCATGCAGTTGTCTTATGGTCTTGATGTGGTTGAGCCAGTCTGGCCACCACAGTTTGACCCGTTTGTCACTGACATATTATTGCGTGGAATGATACCTATGATACCGGGTTTGTCTAGCTATATAGGTCGAATGAGACGTCCTTTTGTTGATGGAGGTTACTACTGCAAGACCAGTGATAATAGGCCTTTAATTGGTCCACTACCTGTACAGGGTGCCTTTGTGATTGGTGCTTTTGCGGGTTACGGACAAATGGCATCACAGGCTGCTGGTGAACTGCTTGCGGCGCATGTTGTTGGGCACAAACTCCCAACATATGCTGAAGCATTTTTTGTCGATCGATATGAAGATTCTAATTATCAGGAAACTGTAGATCAGATGCAAGACAAGTTCGGCCAGCTTTAGTCGTTTTATTAAAAATGCATATTATCGCATTGTGTGGACCAGCAAGTCATATTGTAGAATATAATACTCTATACTATACCTATTAAACCATACGTATTGTTTGGATTAAACAGTCAACAAAAGTTATGTGTTTATAGTATGACAGTCTGTGTGACCCTGTAATCTGGCTCCATATACCTTTATTTCCAGATGCATACATTGTGCTAAACTCTATGATCCGTATAACAATTATTTCGTATTTATCCTTAACTCACTTTTTTGGGTGTAAACCATATGACAAACACTACAAAGAATTATCGCAGAGTAAATCCTGATCATATCCATGATGTAAGATCAAATGCCTTGGGTTTGGGAGGCCTTTATTCTATAGAGGTGGAACTAGCACGTTTGATTGGTCAGTGGATTGCGAGGTTTCCAGAATTTCCTGAGAAGCTTAGTTTAGCTGAGATGGTTTATGAAGAGGCTATGCATGCCCAAATGCTTGAAGATAGGCTCTTGGAACTGAGGACCAACGAGGAAGATGTAGCACATTTGCGCGCCAGAACTGCGCCCGTTTTTAAACAGCTCGAGCAGTTAGACGATCCCGACAAGTTTTTGTCTGGATTGTTCCGGGTAGTGAAACCAGCACAGCAGGCTGATCTGCGTTTGCATCTTGAAGCCTGTCCTCCTTACGTAGATACTCCCACAGTTCGTATGCTTGAACGAATATTACAAGAGGAAGATAGGCATATAAGTACTGGCCTATCGTTGCTGGCCGAACGAGGCATATCTTGGAGAGAGACATTAGATTTTGAAACTGGACTAAGAGAAGGTCTCTGGAACCTTAATGATATTGGAAGTAGCTTTTTGTCAGGAGAATTTGTGGGTAAGGAACCCATTTCGCTTCCTGTACCAGTATGGCCAGCTGCTGTTGAGTATCTTTCGACAGACCAACAAATGCCTGATTGGCCCGTGGGGCATAAAGAAGAAATGCAGCGCTGTGTCCATGAATTAGTATTTAGCGAACTAGAGGCACTGGATATATTTGGAAGATACGTTTATGAATTTAGTGGTTTTCCATGGAAATTCTATGTTGAGGCGGCTCGCTTGTGTTGGGATGAGGCACGACATGTAGAATTGTTGTTGAACATTCTAGACAGATATGATGGAGAGATTGGTCAATGGCCTGCAAACGCTCCAGGATACGAGGAGATGGTCAGATGTCCAACTGTTTTGGATAAAATAATGATGGTCAATGTGATAGCTGAAGGTGAGTACAGTACTGATACACAAACTCAGCATCGCGAAGCTTTCAAGCAGTTAGGTGATGATTTGTCTGCATTGTTGAAAGATTATGAGATGGCAGACGAAATAGTGCATGGTCGGTTCGGCATTAAATGGGCTCGATGGTTGTCTGATAGCACTGGAGAAGATTTTGAGGTGGCTTACAGGGCAGCTAAGCAATCTTTGGATGATTTTAAAGCAAAATATGCTGACGAGTCATCGAACATGGCTTCGATAGTAAATATACCTCTAATCAGACTTGGACCTGAAGAGACTGAAAGCACTCGACTTGTAAATGTTTCTGCCAAGCGTCTAGTAGGGTTCTCAGAAGAGCAGATTTCTGAAATGACTGCTGAAGCTAGCGAAGTAATAGATGAAAAATGACAAGATTAGTCATCTTATTGGGCTATGCTATTTTGAAGTCGTTTGGGATCTAAGTGTCCTATACTACGCCACTGCTCGTCACCGCTGCTGTCAAAAAAAAGAAAGTAGGAGTTACTTCGTGTTGCAACTGGTTTGCTAAGATAAGTGCTACATGATCCTTAACGTTTATCTTGATTAAGCTTAGCTTGCCAGACATTGAAGTTTCTAGCCTGTTCACGACAGGCTCTAACGCCATGCAAGCTAGTCAATATTCCGATTGATATTCTATCAGAGTAGGTTTTCCTGAATCTAGCGCTTCCTTGATTGCCTCTATGGTTGTTGGCTGGCTGCTAGTTGGCCTCAGGAATAGTCCTACAAACACAAAAGCAGCTATAGACCCAACTACTAAAATTATGTCCAGTAAATTTATTCCATCACGAAATAATGTGAAAGCTATGATTAGCGGAATATTAATTCCGCTAATCATAGCTTTCACA
>DCAJ01000085.1:0-1986 GCA_002311455.1 Anaerolineales bacterium UBA1136
CAACAACGTATCACACAGTAAGAAAATGCCGTCAGGTAATTCATGCAGAGGTAGTTCAATATTTGGTTCGAAGAACCGAACAGCATCATAGCTTAAATATCCAACCAAACCGCCTACTAAACGTGGCAAACCTGGAGGTGGTTCTGCCCTATATGGTGCAATTGCACTTCTTAGTATAGCGAAAGGATCACCTGTGTTTGTTTCTGTTGATTCTAGACTCTGTCCTGAGTGAATAGTAGTAGTCTGACCACGAATTACAAATGCGGTACTTGGCTGTAATCCGATAAAGGAATAACGAGCTACATTTTCTCCACCAGTTACACTTTCTAATAAGAATGCTGGTCCATTGCCAGATAACTTTAGATAAGTTGAAACTGGAGTTTCTAAATCAGCAATTATTTCGCGTGTTATCGGTTTTAACATTTTGGCAACCCGGTTTTATACGATAGTCTATAATCAACTTATGTAGACCTGGTACGCATATTGTATCTTTTAGCATTCAAATGCTCATTTATTTGTCTTATCCAAATTTACCAAATTAAAAAAACCCCCACTATCAGACAACAGGGGTTCGCTCGCCAGCCTCACTTATTTGCAGGTACGACCTTGTCAGAGAGTTGGAAACTCAAACTTGATGATACCCTCAGCCTAGATAACGGTGACGATTCCGGCTAAGGCTACTAGGATGCTACGGTGTTAATGTACCGGCGTGGCGGAGAGGCCACGCACATCCGTTAACCCTGCGACTCAGAGGCCCATTCAGTGCTTACATCAGGTCGGGTTTTTCAGCATCCACCCGCTCTCTGTGCCATTTGCATACCACTTACTATTCCTCTTCAGTGTCTTTTATTGTAAATTGTGGCTCTTTTTATACTTTAATACCTAGGAATTGTCAATACAAGATTTTTTGATCGCTTTCAATTAAAGCTAGCTTTCGAGACCGGGTCCAGCGTTTTATAGCAGCTTCTCGCTGCATAGCAGCGGATCTGGTAGGATGTTCTTCCGTGAAAACCATCTCCACTGGTCTGCGTATACTTGTGTAGCGTCCACCTCGCCCAGCACTATGTTCTGACAACCGGCGTTTCAGATTGGTGGTCCAACCTGTGTAAAGACTTTCATCATTGCATCGGAGGATGTATACATATGTATTTGTAGGTGGGTTATTCATAACTAATTCAGCAGTAGTCCTAAAACCAACTGGTGTGGTGGTCCTAATATTAATCCCAGCAAGTTAAATTGGAAAATTGAACCGGCTACTATGAGCAGCATAAGAATTATCGGACCTTGGCCTTGATAGCGTGCTATTACTGAGGCTAATTCATATGGTAACAATCCCACAGTTACTTGATATCCATCAAGGGGTGCAATCGGAAGAAGATTGAACAACATCAATAGTATGTTTAGGCTGACGAACGAGACCAGGAAATAGTAAGAGCTTTCAGTTTGTACGAGTCCTATGCGATAAATAAAGGAACCTACATAAGCTAATAAAAGGTTTGATACTGGCCCAGCTGCAGCTACAAGGGCCATTCCAGTACGTGAATCACCTCGAAAATTTCGAGGGTCAACGTATACAGGTTTTCCCCATCCGAAACCTGCAATCAAGAACATGATTGAACCGAATGCGTCCAAATGTCTGCGAGGGTCAAGCGTGAGACGACCCTGAGACCGAGGGGTAGGGTCTCCTAACCAATCTGCTACTAGTGCGTGGGCGAATTCGTGAACACTAATAGCTAGAATCAATATTATGATTCTTGACAAGTATAGAATAGGGTCGAAATTATCTAGCAGCATCGGTTTTGTACTCTGTGTCGGAATTATATCAGTCATTGCTAAGTTATAATCGACTTGTACCTAATCATGAAACCTGATATAGAACTAAAGTTGGACCAACATGTGTATCTACGTAAACCTCACCCGTGTGGAGGTTACAAGTGGCAGATTGTGAGATTAGGTGCCGATATTGGACTTAAATGTCTTACTTCA
>DCAJ01000085.1:1991-20395 GCA_002311455.1 Anaerolineales bacterium UBA1136
AGGGTGCTGCTGTCGCGCCGCGCATTGGCTAAACAACTTAAACGCATAGAGGATTAACTTCGAGAAACACGCTATGAAGGTGACTATTCTAATGTCGGATACTGGTGGTGGTCACCGTTCTGTGGCTACAGCGGTAAGGTCAGCACTTATTACTGCGAAACCAGGATTATGTGTTGAATTAGTTGATGGTTTGTTGCACTATGCACCCTATCCCCTCAATCAACTACCAGATTGGTATGCTACTATAATTGCACACTTTATTGGTTTATGGAGATCTGGTTACGCGCTTAGCGATGGGCCTCTGCGCACGCGCGTTTTAAATCTTCTAGCCCGACCCTATTTGCGCTCGTCAGTTCGTAGATTTGTACAACAGCATAAATTCGATTTGTTAGTTAGCACACATCCAATGTTGGTGAGCTCAATTTTGGATGGTCTGGGTGTGAGCCAGCCACCATTTGTTACTGTAGTAACAGACTTGGTGACAGCACATGCCTGGTGGTTTGATCGACGTGCAAGTTTGACCCTTGTTCCGACTAAAGAAGCGAGATCCAAAGCCCTGAGGTGTGGGATTGCACCTGAACTAGTGCAAGTAGTAGGGCTTCCAGTATCTGAGTCATTCAGTAAGAAATTAAATAAGCAATTGGTGCGTGAGAAGTTAGGTTGGGACCCTAGTGCTTTTACAGTGCTTTTGATGGGTGGTGCAGAGGGTATGGCTCCCTTACAGGATATCGCTAATGCTTTGAGGATTAGTGGCATGTCTTTGCAGCTTGCAATTGTATGTGGCAGAAATGAACGCTTATTATCAGATCTCAAAGCATTGGATTGGCCGATCAACACTCATATATATGGATTTGTGGACAATGTATCAGTGCTTATTAGAGGTGCAGATGCCGTGACTACAAAGGCAGGTCCCTCTACTGTAATGGAGGTACTAAACTGCGGACGACCACTCTTGCTATGTGGGGCTGTTCCTGGTCAGGAAGATGGTAATGTAAGTTTTGTTTTGGAACACAACCTGGGATGGTGGACTCCGTTTCCGGACGATGTGCTTTCTAGATTAAGATTGTTGCAAGAGAGGGACGCTGGGATACTTAATCATGTATCCACTGCGATAGATGATTTACTTATCCCGCAATCTGCGAGTACTGTAGCATCCAAAATAATTAGTCTCCTACCAAAAGCAGTATAATCGCCATGGAGTCTAATAAGATTATGCAAGATAGATTACGTCGGATAAATGTTCGGCATGACTTGATTGAAATAGCTAAACTGATCGAGTTATGCTTTGGAGACGTACTAGACGAAAGTGGCCGTGCTGCTATAAGGGAGATGCGCATGATGAGCCGGGCTGGCCCTTTCCTTTGGTTAATGTCTTTATTTCCGATAGGTAACCCTTCATGGCAATATGGATTCGTCTACGTAAGCTCAGGTCTTATAGTTGGCAATATTGGAGCACAACCTATTAACAGCACTATGAATACTTGGCTAATTGCTAATGTAGCTGTACATCCGGACTATCGCAGACAAGGTATTGCCAGACAGCTAGTTATAGCAGCGCTGGATTCTATAGAAAGCAGGGGTGCTACACGGGTTATATTACAGGTAGATATTGACAATACTGACGCTGCTAGCTTGTACAGACAAATTGGATTTGAGACCCTGACTATTCGTACAATTTGGCGCCGTAGAAGTAAACATGTAACCGAACACACTTCTTTTCAAGCGCCGGTGAAGATACGGCAGGCTTTGCGAGCTGATTGGCCCTTGGAATATTCTCTTCTGGACAAATATAGTCCTGAAGGTCTTACATGGACTGCACCATTACAGATAAAGCATCTGCGTCCTTCAATACTTAGGGATATCGGTCACTTTATAACTGGTAATCAGGAAGAACGTTGGCTTATTTTACGATTTGGAGAAGTAGTAGGGTGGGTCTATATTCTGTCTAGCTCGAGCACTGCGGACCAGATTCGGTGGGTAGTAGCTCCGCCATGGCGTTCTGCTCTAGAGCATGAATTACTCAAGTACGCACTTAATAGGTTAGGTGATAGTAATTGTAACGTTTGGATCGAACATCCTGATGGTGATGCTAACAGATTTCTTCATCAACACTTCTTTGAGTCGACACGAACTTTAAGATGGATGCATATCGATTTACCTTATGAAAGCCAAAAAGTTCACCGGTTGTCTTTGGAGTTACATTGATATTCATATGTAATTCAAATAATATGGGTTGAAAATATAGTAGACAAGTTATGTGTCTAGTAATTTATTGCGAGTAACTAAAGTGGAATATCAAGACTACTATAAGATGCTGGGCGTTTCTAGATCTGCAAGCAATAAGGATATCAAGAAAGCCTATCGTCAATTAGCCCGCAAATATCATCCGGATCTTCGACCTGATGACAAGTCCGCTGAACAGAAGTTAAAAGCAATAAATGAAGCTTACGATGTTCTAGGCGATCCTGAAAAGCGAGCTAAATATGATCGTCTTGGTTCCAGTTGGCATCACCATCAAACTCGAGGGGGACGGGCCGGTGGATTTGACTGGTCAAATTGGGCTACTCGTGGTCAACCCAGATATGGTTCATTCAATTATGATGATTTTTTCGGGCAAGGGGTATCCCAAGGAGGTTTCTCTGATTTCTTCAATACCATATTTGGGGCAACTGGTTCACAATCTACGTCTCCAGGAATGGGCATGAATACTCCTAAAGATACACTTCGCGAAGTAACCATATCATTGTTGGAAGCGTCTACAGGAACTATTCGTAGGCTATCAAAAGGTAGCCGGTCGCTTGATGTTAAGATACCTCCAGGTGCTAAAACTGGAACACGCGTACGTATTTCTGGACAAGGTCCTCGTACGCAAGATGGCTATCAAGGTGATCTCTATCTAAGAGTACGCGTACGACCCGACAAGCACTACGAGAGAAAAAATGATGATTTGTATCTGAGGCTTCCTGTCGATGTGTTTATAGCTGTGATGGGCGGAGAAGTTGTTGTGCCGACGTTATATGGCAATTTATCACTGTCAGTACCTGCAGGCAGTCAAGGTGGGCAAACCATTCGTTTGAAAGGGAAAGGTATGCCGAATATAAGAAACCCTCGTAAATTCGGCGATTTGTATGTACGTCTGCAGCTTCAGATACCAACTCAGTTATCCGACAAGGAAAGAGCTCTATGGGAGGAGCTCAACCGGCTTCGAAGAAGCTAGAATCAATGTGTATTTTTCTAGATATACTAAATTGATCAGTAAATGACTACCCTGTTGCTAGTGTCATAGACTATGTTGTCAGTGCTATGATACAATATTCCAATGTTAGCATTTGGGCCGTGGTGCAATGGTAGCACAGCGGACTTTGGATCCGTAGATCCTGGTTCGAGTCCAGGCGGCCCAGCCTAAACTCTATTTTAGACTCACTAATTGTGAACGACGACCCCCCAAGTAGTTATAGAGATTATCCAGCATTTATTGTTTCTAGCAGCTTGTTAAGCTGCGGTATTTCATATTCAATGTACTATCAAATATGTCTATAAAAACTACATCTGTGATATTAGCTGCGGGTAAGGGTACGCGTATGTGCTCTAGTATTCCCAAAGTACTCCACACTTTGGCAGGTCGCCCATTATTGGAATATGCCTTGGATTTAGGACTGCACATTTGTAATATGTCCCCAATCGTAGTAGTAGGATTTGAGTCTGAGAAGGTGCAAGAGTTTATTGGGGATCGTGCCAAAGTAGTGTTGCAGAATCAGCAGTTAGGTACAGGGCATGCCTTGTATCAGACTGCAGATGTATTGCGTGGACAGTCGGATATGATTTTGGTTTGGGCTGCTGATATGCCTTTACTTAGCAAAGATATGTTGGAAGCTGTTGTAAATTGCCAGAGTGAAAACGAAGGTCCGGTTTCAATTGTTACGTCTATATCGAGTAATCATCGTGGATTTGGGCGAGTAATTCGATCAGAGGGAGGTGAAGTTCAAGCAGTAGTAGAACAGTCAGATGCTACTTCTGAGCAGCTTACTACAAATGAAATTAATGTAGGTGTTTATTGTTTTGACTCATTGTGGTTATGGGATGAGCTATCAACTTTAAAGCCTTCTGCTAATGGGGAATATTATCTGACTGATTTGATTGAGTCAGCAGTTTTACAAAGTCATAAGGTCGGAGTTGTGACAGCCAATGCTGGAGACGAAATAATAGGAATTAATACCCGTGTTCATTTAGCAGAGGCTGAGACTGCTCTAAGAGCTCGTATCAATCAAAGCTGGATGGAGCGCGGAGTGACATTAATAGATCCAGATAATACTTACATAGGCCCTAATGTGGAAATTGGTTCGGACACTATTGTTTTGCCCAATACGCATTTGGAAGGAGATACTATTATCGGAGCGGAATGTACAGTAGGTCCTAATAGCACGATCCGCGATTCTGTGATTGGTAATCATTGTAAGGTAGAATGTTCGGTGATTGAGCAGGCTAAGCTCGAAGATGAAGTTGACGTAGGACCGTTCGGGCATTTAAGGGCTGGTGCACACCTGGATAGCGGAGTGCATGTGGGCAACTTTGGAGAGGTCAAGAATTCTTACCTTGGTCCTGGTGTGAAAATGGGACACTTCTCGTATGTGGGTGATGCTACTGTAGGTGCACGTAGTAATATAGGAGCTGGAGCTATTACGTGTAATTATGGTATGGATAAACAGAAACATCGGACTGAAATTGGAGAGGATGTTTTTATCGGTAGCGATACCATGTTGGTAGCACCATTACGTATAGGTTCTCGGGTCAGAACCGGTGCTGGATCAGTTGTTACCAAGGATTTGCCAGATGATAGTTTAGCAGTGGGTGTACCGGCACGCGTAATTTCAAGGTCGGTTGACGACAAAGTTCAATCACAAGATGAATAACTTTATTTTCGTACTAGTAATTTTGCTGGTAAGTGCGTTTCTGTCAGTCATAAGGTCTGTATTTCTTAATGTTTCAGTCAGCGATTTTGAGGAAGCTCAAGATAGGGGTGAAACTGGAGCTAGAATTGCCCGAATGGTACTGGATGATTCAACGCGCCTACATGTTACTTTGCGATTTTTGCACAGTCTCTCTAACATATTATTTGTTGGATATTTACTTTGGGTTTTATTTCCTGTTCTTCAAACAGTAGGCCATATTGAGATCTTAGTGCTGGCGTTGGCATCTTCCCTGACTTTGTTGGTTCTGGGGGAGATGATTCCACAATCTCTGGTGGTGAGCGTACCTTCATTGTGGGCGATTCGCTTAGCTCCGGCAATGTTGGGTCTGACTTGGATATGTAGCCCTATCACTGGTTTGCTTCAATATGTTGCTAATCGTTTAGGAGTACCTCTTAATGAACGTGAGCGTTTGCTAGTGACTCCAGATGAGATCAAGAATTTGGTAGATGCTGGTGAAGAGGGCGGTTCTATTGAGCAAGATGAACGTCAAATGATACACTCCGTATTTCAATTTAGTGACACTCTCGTTCGGGAAGTCATGATACCGCGTATTGACGTTCTAGCTCTTGATGTGAAAACTAAGCTATCGGAAGCTCACATGGCAGTTGTGGAAAACGGATACAGTCGTATACCCATTTACGATCGGACAGTTGATAACATAATTGGATTACTATATGCCAAAGATCTTCTATTAGCGCAGAATAATGGTGAAGAGACTCCTATATTGCGAGATATGCTCCGAAAGCCATTTTTTGTTCCAGAAACTAAGAAGATTGATGCTCTCTTACCTGAGCTGCAGGGCCAACGTATGCATATGGGCATTGTTGTTGATGAATATGGCGGCATGGCTGGAGTGGTAACCCTTGAAGACCTTATAGAGGAACTAATAGGCGAAGTTCAGGATGAATATGATTTGGAGGAAGATATTCCATTCAGGCAGATTGGCGAACATGAATATTTGGTGCAGGGTCGTATCGATATTGACGATTTAAATCGAAAGTTGCATACAGATATAGATGGTGGAGAATCAGACACACTTGCAGGATTTATATTTGAGCAACTCGGTAGGGTGCCGGTATTAGGAGAGAGCATTGAAGTTAATGGTTTTATGCTAGAAGTTCATCAGGTGGTTGAGCGTCAGATTAGATGGGTTCGTGTTCTGTATCAGAGCTAATTGTCTCGAAAAAATTCTTTCAGAAAAGAATAGTGTTTATAATCTGGAAAATTACCCTCATTTGTTTGAGTAGGTGCGTCTTGGTAGACTAATCTCGACTTTCTATTAAACTGATTCAACCCCAGAATGTTTGAGTAATACAAGTTATAGTAATAGTAGGCACGAACTGTATCTTGGTATCCATGCTGCAATAGGCCAGAATGGTATAATCGTAAAATGGCGCGCACACGGACAATTCGCACTGAAACGATTGTCCTTCGGCATCAAGTCTTTGGTGAGGCGGATAGACTGCTCACGATGTTGACACCTAATCACGGTAAATTACGGGCAATTGCTAAGGGTGTGCTGAAACCGTCAAGTCGTAAAACTGGTCATCTAGATCTTTACATGCGTGTAGATGTGCTACTTGCTACTGGTCGCAATCTATATGTTGTTACTCAGGCGCAGACTATTGACGCATATAGGCAATTGCGGGAAGATTTAGTGAGGAGTAGCTATGCTAGCTGTTCCGTAGAATTGCTTGATAGTTTTACACCTGATGGGGAGTCAAACATAGACTTATATTGGCTGTTGGAAAAAACTCTATCACGTATAAATGCTAGTGATAATTTACCAATCATCATGCGGCACTATGAATTGCATTTGTTGGAAATGGTCGGCTTCCGGCCGGAATTGGAGTTTTGTCTAGGTAATAATGAGCCGATACAACCAGAAGATCAATATTTTGATGCTATTGCAGGTGGTGTTCTATGTCCTAGTTGTGGGAGTGGCAAGCGTAATGTTTGGCCAGTTAGTATGGATGTACTTAAACTAATGCGTTTTTTGCAGAGGAATGCCTATTCTTCTATACAAAACTTAAGTGTGCGATCAAAAATAGCAGCTGAATTAGAGAAGATACAACTACACTACATTACTGTACAGTTGGAAAGACAATTAAAGTCTGTGGATTTTCTTGATCGAGTTCGTAGCCTCAGTAATAATAGTGTTGATAATACTATTAGAGTCGTCCAGACTGCTAATCAATTTGAGTAGGAGTAATATGTAGGTGTACTAATGAAAACCATACTTAGTTTTCAGAAAGCAATAATTTTGCTAGAAAAATTCTGGTCTGATTATGGTTGTCTAATTTGGCACCCTCACAACAATCAGGTAGGCGCCGGAACAATGAATCCTGCTACTGCACTGCGGGTTCTTGGGCCAGAACCTTGGAATGTAGCCTATGTTGAACCTTCCATACGACCTGATGACGGTCGTTATGGAGTAAATCCAAATCGGCTCCAGCAACATTATCAATACCAAGTTGTTTTGCAGCCAGCACCAGAAGATCCTCAAGAGATATATTTGAAATCTCTGGCAGCGCTAGGTATTGATATGCGTTATCATGACATCAGATTTATAGAAGATAATTGGGAACAGCCTGCCATTGGAGCATGGGGTCTAGGATGGGAAGTTTGGCTTGACGGTCAGGAAATTACTCAATTCACATATTTTCAGCAGGTCGGAGGTATACCACTTGAATTGATAGCAGTGGAGATTACGTATGTTATTGAGCGTATTCTTATTGCAATTCAGAATGTAAGTGGTTTTCGTGACATTCAATGGGTTGGCAATATTACTTACGGAGATGTGAACCTGCAGTCCGAACAGGAGTACAGCCGCTACTACTTTGAAGTGGCAGATATGGATAGACTCCGTAGTCTGTATGACTTGTACAAGTCCGAAGCTGAATCCGCATTGAATGTAGGATTAGTTTTGCCAGCATATGATTATGCTCTAAAGTGTTCGCATACTTTCAATGTATTGGATACTCGGGGTTCTATAGGTACGACAGAAAGAGCAGTGTTTTTTAGGGATATGCGTGGTCTAGTAAGAAGAATTGCACAAAGGTATATAGAGCAACGCCAGAGTCTAGACTTTCCTCTTCTTGTTGAAGCTCATGCTATAGCATCAGAAATATCTGTTGTAGATTTACCTGACAATCCGGAAACTTCAGTTGATTATTTGCTCGAGATTGGTGTTGAGGAATTGCCAGTAGCTGATCTAGATAATGCACTTAAACAGTTGAAAGAGTATGTTCCATCACTATTGGTTCAGTCTCGCTTGTCATACGCTAGTGTTCACGTCAATGGTACACCTAGGAGATTAGTAGTTTTGATTAAAGACTTGTCTCCAGATCAAACGAATAATGAAAAGATAGTGCGTGGACCAGCGGTAAAACATGCATATGATCCTGACGGAAAACCGACAAAGGCGGCTAAAGGTTTTGCTCGCAGTCAAGGTATTTCAATTGATGAATTAGAGACCCGCAGTATTGATGATGGTGAGTATGTTGTGGCAGTCATACTAGAAGTAGGTAGGGAGCTGCCAGATGTCATGGTGGAGATTGTTCCAGAAATAATTAGAATGTTGAGTTTTCATAAGACAATGCGGTGGACGTCAGGAGAGAACTCGATAGCATTTCCTCGTCCAATACGGTGGATAGTTTCATTATTAGGTAGTGATGTGCTGCCGTTTTCGTTTGCAGGGATTATGTCTGGGCGTGAATCGCGTGGCTTGCGGTCGCAACCCACCATCCCGATTCGTATTCCTGATGCGGAAGCATATACATCTGTTATGTCGGACCATAAAATTATTATAGATGCATCAGAACGCCGGAACCTTATAACTTCTGCTGGTTTGGGAATAGCGTCAACAGTTGGGGGTAAGATGCTGGATGATCCAGATTTGTTATCTGAGGTTGCCAATCTTGTTGAAAGCCCAAAGGTTTTTCTGGGTGAATTTGATCGACAGTACTTGGATATCCCACAAGAAGTGTTAATGGCGGTGATGAAGAAGCATCAACGGTATTTTCCTATATTAGATGATGGAAATTTGATGCCCTTTTTCTTGGGAGTCCACAATGCAGATATTGAGGATTCTGAGCTGGTGATACAGGGAAATGAAAAGGTAATAAGCGCACGTTTTTCAGATGCAAGTCATTTTGTCAATGCGGACAACCAACGGAAATTACACGAATTTCGGCAAGACCTTAGCCGACTAGTATTTCAGGAACAGCTTGGTTCTATGTTGGATAAGTCTAAGCGAATAGAACAACTTGCGGTACAGCTAGCCGAATTTTTTGGACTAGATAATGATCAGATTGCGACCGTCGAAAGGGCAGCCCATTTGTCAAAGGCTGATTTGGCTACTCAGATGGTGGTTGAAATGACTGGACTTCAGGGAGTGATTGGTCGTGAATATGCACTTGGTTCTGGAGAGCCGAAGCAGGTGGCGGAAGCTATTGAACAACATTACTGGCCACTGAGACTAGATAGTGATTTACCCGAGAGCATACCTGGAGTTATTGTTGGTCTAGCCGACAGGTTGGATTCACTTGTAGGATTACTGTCAGTTGGTCTTAAACCTACTGGAGCTACAGATACTTTTGGCCAGCGGAAAATGGCATTAGGCTGTGTACAATTGCTTTTGGGAAAAACTCTTGATATTGACCTTCGCATCGCATTAGAAATGGCTGCCCAGGCACAACCGGTGAAGGCAGAAGGGGTTGTTGAGCAAGCAGCTGGTTTTATACTTAAGCGTTTGCAGGGTGTGCTACGAGATCGCGGTTATCGACATGATGTTCTAGAAGCTGTGCTGTCAGTCCAGGGCTATAATCCATGGAGAGCACTGCAGTCGATAGAACAGTTGACCGTATGGATCGGTCGAGAAGAATGGCCTACAATCCTTGATTCTTTTGCGAGATGTATTCGAATACTTCCAGAGAATGAAGATTTGGTGTCTGTTGACAATGGATTGTTTTCTTCTGATTTTGAGACGGATCTCTGGGAAGCATTATCCAATATTGTTCCCAGTGATACGGTGGACGATTTCTTAAATAGTTTTGCTATTATTGTTCCTGCAGTTACATCTTTTTTTGAGGAAGTTCTAGTAATGGCTGACGATTTAGATGTACGTTCTAATCGAATCGCAGTAATGCGATCTGTGTCTCAACTGGCAGATGGTGTGGTGGATATGTCTAAGATGGATGGGTTCTAGATCATTAATGCTAAGAGCACATTTTGTGCGACAAAGCATAAGTGTGTTTATGTTATTTGTATCACCCTAGTGGCATCAATATGAAAGCTACTGAAGAGATTAAATCACGTCTTGATATCGTAGAGATCATTAGAGAGACAGTTAAACTCCGTCGAACTGGTAATGCCTATACTGGATTTTGTCCATTCCATGAAAATAAGAATACGCCAGCTTTTGTAGTATGGCCAGATAGTGGAAGTTGGAAATGTTTTGGTGCTTGTAATGATGGTGGCGACATTTTTAGCTTTCTGATGAAAAAGGAAGGCTGGCAATTTTTTGAAGCTTTGCAATATCTTGGACGTCGCACTGGAGTAGAACTAGAGCAGCAAACTCCACAACAGGAGAATGAGCGACAAGAGCGACTGCGCATGCATAACCTGCTTACTACGGTAAGCGAATACTACCATAATTTGTTACTTGACAGTGATGCTGCGGATGGGGCTCGCAAACTGCTATTGCAACGTGGTTTGTCTCAGGAAACATGGAGCAGTTTCGGGCTTGGTTATGCTCTTTCTAGTTGGGACGGATTGCGTAATTTCTGTTCAAAGAATGGTTATTCTGATGATGACCTTGTAGTTGTGGGGTTGTTGGTTAAAAAAGACACTGGTAAGGTGTTTGATAGATTTCGTGATCGTATTCTTATGCCAATTTATCTTCAGCAGGGTCAAGTGGTAGGTTTTGGTGCTCGTGTAGTAAATTCACTTGATCAACCCAAGTTCATGAATTCGCCCCAGACCATATGTTTCGACAAGGGCTCTCTTCTTTATGGTATTGAAAAAGCCTATATGAGTATTCGTGAAGATCGTACTGCTGTTCTGGTTGAAGGTTACATGGATGTGATTGCTGCACATCAGGCCGGTTTTACAAATGTGGTATCTGCTATGGGTACTGCACTGACCGAAAAGCAGCTACGTTTGCTAAAACGTTATGCGCCACGTGTCGTGTTAGCACTGGATCCTGATATCGCTGGTGATCGCGCAACTCTTCGTAGCCTGACTGTAGCCAGGCAAAATCTAGAACGAGAGTCTGCTCCGGCTTTTGATCCACGCGGCTTACTGCGTGACGAAGGTCATCTAGAACTTGATATACGCGTGGCAACCATGCCAAATGGCATGGATCCCGATGAGATTATTGCAGCTGATCCAGAAACTTGGCGATCTCTAATATCTGAAGCACAGCCGATTGTTGATTATGTTATGAATGTTTTTACTACTGGTCGTGATTTACAGGATTCTAAAGTCAAAGCTGAAATCATTGATGATATTGTACCCATAATTTCTGACGTAAGTCATCCGGCAGAAAGAGCGGATTATAAACAAAAACTTGCACGGATTCTTCGCGTTGACGAGCGCATGATTCAGATACGTAAGGTGGGTACATCTAATAGTAATATCAAAAACCGAACGACTTTGGAGAGCGAGC
This sequence comes from Anaerolineales bacterium UBA1136, assembly GCA_002311455.1. GTDB lineage: Bacteria > Chloroflexota > Anaerolineae > Anaerolineales > UBA11657 > UBA11657. The sequence continues at coordinate 13,632 of DCAJ01000085.1, forward strand.
AATTCCAGAATGTAGAAGTGCTTGATGAACTTGAAAATTACCTTTTGGTAGCTATGTTGCGAAAACCTGAAGTACTAACAAGGGTGAATCGTACATTACGAGAAGCAGGTTCAGAGGTGCTATCTTCACGTGATTTTGGTCTCACTGAATATCAAAGGCTTTTTGATATAATAAAGAACAGTATAAATCAGGCTGTGGCTACTCCAAAGCAATACATACAAAACAACATGGATGCTGGTTTGTATGAGAACTGGAAACAGTTGTCCTACGCTGGAAATGAGTTGATATTAGAAGATGAACGTCGTATTCAGGATGTTATTAGTTCTGCAATAAGGTTGCGTAGCCGTAATTTACGAGGATGGCTTATCGATTTGCAGTTTCTTGAAAGCGGTGCGCGCGATCAGGGCGATCTGGGTCAAGCCCAAAATTATCAAGACCTTATATTGCAACACACTCGTGCGCTTCGAGGATTACAAAGTTTGTCACGTCATTATTCGGATCCGTTAAGTTCTCTTGGGACGAACCAATAAAATAGGATTCACGCTTAGATTAGACTGCTACGGTTTGTAGAAAAATATAAGTTGTTGACGCCTTTTATTACGTGTGATAAACTCGGTCTATCATTGTGATAAAAGTCACAATTAGAATATAAACAGCCCAGTTCAGTTGATTAAGTTATGGAATAACCAATGCCGCTACAAGACTTGTTGAGGGATTACTTACCCATCGTCATATTGCTAGGGGTGTCAACTGGACTAGCCGTTGCTATGGTGATACTCGGTCAGATTCTCGGGCCTCGTAGGGACACTCCTGAGAAACTAATGCCGTATGAGTCGGGCATGACACCGATAGGTACAGCGGTGCGTCGCATGCCAGTTCGGTTTTATCTTATTGCTGTACTGTTTGTACTGTTTGACATAGAAGTAATCTTCTTGTTGCCGTGGGCTGTTGTACTAAGGAAGTTGGGAATGTTTGGCCTCATTGAGATGTTGGTATTCGTGATTATTTTGTTGGTAGGGTACGTATACGTCTGGAAAAAAGGTGCATTAGAATGGCAATGACATATAAAGTAGTTGAGCGGATTATGTAAAAGAGACTAATTCTTATGGGTATTGAAAACAAGTTGGGTAATCTCGGAATAGTTACTACAACACTGGAAACAGTAGTCAATTGGGGTCGAACTGGTGCTATGTGGCCTATGCTCTTTGGTTTAGCATGCTGTGCAATTGAGATGATTGCCACTCAGGCGGCTCATTATGATGTCAGTCGATTCGGTATGGAATTGATGCGAGCTTCTCCTAGACAGAGTGATTTGATGATTGTAGCTGGACGCGTTAGTCGTAAGATGGCCCCGGTACTCCGCCGTCTGTATGATCAAATGCCGGACCCTAAATGGGTTATTGCGATGGGTGATTGTGCAGCATGCAGTGGTGTCTTCAATAATTACGCTCTTGTACAAGGTGTAGATGAAATTGTTCCAGTAGATGTATACGTGGCTGGATGTCCGCCGCGGCCGGAAGCATTGATTGACGGGATAATGAAATTGCATGAAAAGGTACGTGGTGAAAGTATAACTCACTGGGCATAAGTATATTGAGTGATCATATAGAAGCGACTATAGATAGGGTGCGGGCACTACACCCAGAGGCTATCGAAGGTGTAGTTACCTTTCGCGAAGAAACTACCCTAATGGTGGCGGCCTCGCATCTACTAGCAATATGTAATATGCTGCGCTTTGATCCTGAATTAGACTACTCATTACTTGTAGATGTTGCAGCTGTAGACCATTATCCAAACGAACCACGTTTTTCATTATCATACATAGTGCATGCGTTAGAAAAAAATGCACGTTTGCGCTTACGCGTTAGCCTTTCAGGGCAATCTCCTGAAGTATCAAGTGTAACTGAGTGTTGGAAGTCTGCCGAATGGCCTGAGAGAGAGGCATTTGACATGATGGGTATTAAATTTGTAGGTCACCCTGATCTTCGTCGTATTCTTATGCCAGCAGATTGGGAGGGTCATCCTTTACGCAAAGATTATCCACTCGGTTATGAGGAAGTGCAATTCTCATTTAACTGGAAAGAGATTGATAGCAAGAAAGATTATGCCAAGGAATAATATGGGTCAGGTTCGAGAAATAGAAACTACTTTGGATGAACTTAAAACACTGTTTAGTGATAGGGCACAGACAGGTGAGACTATGGTTCTCAATCTGGGACCACAACATCCTAGCACTCATGGTGTGTTGCGTTTGATTTTAGAGTTGGATGGTGAGGAGGTAATACGCTGCGTACCTGATATTGGATTTTTGCACACTGGTATAGAGAAGAACATGGAGGCAAAAACATATCTCAAAGCTCTTGTTATGACAGACCGTATGGATTATCTAAACAATTTAGGTAATAACCTTACATATTGCTTAGCAGTCGAGAAGCTTTGTGAGATTGAAGTTCCTGAACGAGCCCAGATAATCAGAGTAATTTGTGCAGAGTTACAGCGCATAGCCTCTCATCTGGTCTGGTTGGGTACTTCTGCAATGGATCTTAATGCCAGTAGCGTGCTCATATACTGCTTTCGTGATCGAGAAAATTTATTAGATATTTTTGAGATGATTGGTGGCCAGCGTATGATGACTTCATATATTCGTCCTGGCGGGGTGTGGCGGGATGTTCCCGATGAATTTGTCCCTGCTGTAAACCAGTTCCTGGAATATTTGCCGGAAAAGCTGGCAGACTACGAGCGTCTGTTGACACGCAACCCTATATTCATGCGACGCACAATAGATATTGGTATTATCGATGCATCTGATGCCTTGGCACGTGGTATGACAGGTGCTTCATTACGTGGATCTGGTATTAACTATGACGTTCGTAGAGCTATGCCATATTGCGGGTATGATGAATATGATTTTGATGTGCCTCTGGAAAATGGCTGTGATGTATATGCTCGTTATAGAGTACGTATGCGTGAATTTCATGAGTCTATGAGGATTATTAAGCAGGCTTTGGATAGATTAGAGCCTGGCCCAGTGATTACGGATGATCGTAAATATAGTCCGCCTCCACGTTCAGAGCTTGGTAATAGCATGGAGGCTGTAATTCACCATTTTAAATACTGGACAGAAGGTTTCTCAGCCCCTAAAGGTGAGGTGTATGTAGCGACTGAGTCGCCCAGAGGAGAGCTAGGTTGTTGTCTGGTTGGTGATGGCAGTCCGCAGCCCGCCAGGGTTCACTTTCGTACTCCATCATTTCATAATCTGCAATCCTTGTCATTTATGTCTGAAGGATATCTGGTTGCTGACCTTGTGGCAATGATTGGTTCTATAGATATAGTTCTTGGAGATGTCGACCGGTGAGTTCTACTATAGCGAGTCAGATACTCCGCACCAGATATTCTGACGAAGTAAAAGACATACTGCAACGTTATCCAGATGACCAAAAGAGGTCAGCAGTGATGCCACTTCTTTTCTTGGCACAGAAGGAAGGTTTACAGGCAACTGTGTCTGTAATGAGTGAAATAGCCCAAATACTAGAGATTTCAATTACTCAAGTTGCTTCCATTGTTGGGTTTTACACGCTTTACTATGCACATCCTGGAGGAAAGAATCGCATACAGATTTGTACTGATCTTCCATGTGCTTTGCGGGGAGCAGATGATTTCGCTGATAAGGTGTGCGAAAAACTGGGTGTGAATATAGGTGAAACAACTGAAGATGGGGAATTTACTGTTGAGTCAGTCATGTGTTTGGCGGCGTGTGATAAAGCACCAATGTTCCAAATCCAGAATGGCGATGGAATCAGTTACCATGAGCGCCAGACTATTTCAGATGTGCAGGCTCTAATTGAGCAATTGAGCAATAGTGAGACTAACAACAGTCCAAAGGACGCTGAATGACTGAGTATCTATTGTTACGTCATCGCAATCGTGGTGAAGAGAATATAGCAGATTTGGACACTTATTTAAGTCTAGGTGGATTTCAAGCATACGAGAAAGTAGTTACTACTATGACGCCAGAGGAAGTCATTGACATGATAAAAGCATCTGGTCTACGTGGGCGCGGTGGAGCAGGTTTCCCTACCGGAGTAAAGTGGTCTTTTCTCGCAGATCGCTACCCACGTTATGTGGTTGCTAATTCAGATGAGTCAGAACCCGGTACTTTCAAGGATAGAGAGATAATGGAGCACAATCCGTTCCAGTTTCTGGAGGGACTGATGATTTGTGCTTATGCAGCTAAAGCGGAGGTAGCTTATAACTACTGTAGAGGAGAGTTCTGGGAACTTACCCAGGTTCTAGAATCAAAGGTGCAGCAGTTGAATGATCGTGGCCTGTTGGGCGACCGGGTTTTTGATACTGATTATTCATTGCAGATATATCATCATCTTGGAGCCGGAGCTTACATTTGCGGGGAAGAATCAGCTTTGCTTGAGTCAATTGAAGGTAAATTAGGACAACCACGTCTCAAACCACCGTTCCCAGCTGATCGTGGTTTGTATCAATTACCTACTGTCGTTAACAATACTGAGACATTAACAAATGTGCCCTTGATAATTTCTCGTGGGCCTGAGTGGTATCAATCCATTGGTACAGAAAAAAGCTGTGGCCCTAAGATCATGTGCCTTTCAGGGCATGCTAAGCACCCAGGTAATTATGAGACTCCATTAGGAATTACGTTTCGAGAACTGATTTTTGACTTGGCCGGTGGTGTCAGGGATGATAAAAAACTAAAAGCTATTATGCCATCTGGAGCATCTGCTCCTATTTTATCCGCTAGTGATGAAGTGCTTGACACACCATTGACTTATGAGGATATCCCCAAAATTGGTTCCCAACTTGGTTCTGCTTCTATAATTTTACTTGATGAAACTGTGGATATTAGTTGGGCTGTATTGAAGACCATGAAATTTTTTGAGCATGAATCGTGTGGTAAATGTACACCTTGTCGCGAGGGTACTTATTGGATGTATCATTTACTCGATCGTATTAATAGTGACAAGGCTGAGCAAGTGGATGTTGATTTATTGGGGGAAGTGGCACAGCAGGTTGTGGGAAAATGTCTTTGTCCCTTAGGTGATTTTGCCACTAGCGCAGTTTTCTCTGGTATTGAATTATTTCAGGCAGATTTTGATTTACATATACCTAATGCAGTCAGTGATGCAGATGATTCCAATACAAAATGAATGATACGAATGACTGAATCCATCCTAGTAAAGATAGATGATAAAGAGGTTAATGTGCCTTCAGGTACATTAGTTGTTGACGCAGCCAAGAGGATTGGCAATGATATACCGGTTTTTTGTCATCATCCTAAATTAGATCCAGTAGGGATGTGCAGGATGTGTTTGGTGGAGGTTGGTACGCCTCTTCGTGATAAGGAAACTGGAGAGATAATGCTAGAGGAAAATGGTCAGCCAACAATTAGTTGGATGCCAAATCTTCAAACCGCTTGTACCATGGTGGTCTCGGATGGAATGAGAATTCGTACCACTACTTCTCAAGTAGCTCGTGCTCGTAAAGATGTAGTTGAGTTTCTACTTACTTCACATCCACTTGATTGCCCGGTTTGTGACAAGGGTGGCGAGTGTCCGCTACAGAATCTCACCATGAGTCATGGTTCCAGTCAGTCCCGTTTTCTCCTTGAAGAGAAAATGAATATTGAAAAGCATGTCCCTTTGGGAGATCTTATTTTTCTTGATCGTGAGCGCTGTATACAATGTGCTAGATGCACACGCTTCCAGGATGAATTGGTTGGCGATTCTGTTATTGGTTTTGATGAGCGTGGGAGATCGTTACAAATTATTACTCATTCAGACCCAGGATTTGATAGTTATTTCTCAGGAAATACAACAGATATATGCCCCGTAGGTGCACTTACAACAGCCGATTTTCGTTTTGGTGCACGTCCATGGGAGTTGACACATACTCCATCTATATGCCCACATTGTTCTGTAGGATGTAACCTACATATCAATACGCGTCGTAGTGGTCAAGATGGTAACTGGTCAATCAAGCGTGTGATGCCAAGACAAAATGAACAAGTAAATGAAATATGGGTTTGCGACAAAGGCCGTTTTGGCCATCATTTTGTTAGCAGTCCTGATCGTTTAACTGTTCCTCTAGTTCGGAGACATGGAGATCTGGTGGAGACTTCTTGGGACAATGCTTTAAATCTGGTTTCTGAAAAGATAAGATTAGCCAATGGATTGATAGCTGGGTTTGCGGGCGAACGACTCTCTAATGAAGATCTCTTTGCGTTTCGCACCTTAATTAATGGGAACGGTGGTCGTGTTTCACAGTGGCCCGGTCTTTTAGGTGGTGGTGATTTGGTGCAGCAGGTGGGAGTAGGTGTGGGTACTGATTTAGCAAATTTAGGAGCAGACACTGCTATCTTGGTGATAGCCAGCGATTTAGCTGAAGAAGCACCGTTGTGGTGGTTTAAGGTAAGGCAAGCGGCTACTAAATTGGGTGCAGCTTTTAATAAGAGTAGAGCAGCTCTAATAGTTGCAAATGCGCGTGATACTAAGCTTGATGAAATTGCAAGCCGTTGTGTGCGATACAGATATGGTGATGAGGTGCGGACTATATTGGCTCTAACTCATACTGTTACTGATGGTGAAACTGGACTGATGGCTAGTATAGCCGCAAACGATAATGATGATGTAGTTGCTGCAGCTGAAGTCATATCAACAGCTAAGAATCTCATTATCATATATGGTGGTGAAGGTCTAAATTATGCTGCGTCCAATTCATTGGCACAAGCCTGTACC
>DCAJ01000085.1:20428-23051 GCA_002311455.1 Anaerolineales bacterium UBA1136
TGTACCAACCTGTTAATAGCTAAGGGTAATCTTGGTAAAAAAGACAATGGTTTGATACCAGTTTGGTCACATTGCAATACACAGGGTGCTTGGGACATGGGGGTGAAACCATCTGGTGTTAGCGCATCTGAATTTGTTGCAGATGCAAGCGTGGTTTTACTTGCAGGTGCAGATCCGGTAGGTGATGGGGAAGTTTTGCCGGAAGATGCGTTTGTGGTGGTTAGCGAACTTTTCAGAACGAAGACAGCTATGAATGCTGACGTAGTGCTTCCTGCACAAGCGTTTGCTGAACGAGAAGGAAGTTACACAAGTGGTGATCGCCGAGTACAACGTTTCTACCAGGCACTTCCTTCGTCCGAGAATGTGCTTCCGGATTGGGAAATATTCCAGAGGATTAGCAAAGAAATGGGTATAGGAGATGTGTCGGCTGGTCCCGCCGCAGTCATGCGTCAGATATCTATGCAACTGCCGCAGTATCGGGACATAAGCTACGAAAATCTAGCATCTGTAAAAAAGCAATGGCCGGACATCGGCGGTAATGACAGTTATTATGGTGGTACTGGATTTCAGAATACGGGTGGACTCGGTGTGCAAACTTATACCTCAGCTGAAAGCGGGGCTTCTGTCAATTCAGGAGAAGTAGAACCCTTTGGGGTAGTTGCTGGGGAATTGTTAGGTATTCCAGTTACTGTTCTATATGACCATGGCAGCACATTTGTGCAATCAGAAATTATGAGTTCCAGGGTATCAGATCCTTATATTGAACTGAATGCAGACGATGCATCACTATTCAATGTGACTAGTGGCGACATGGTATCACTTGCTGTAAATGGCACAGAGTGGGAATTGTTAGTACGAGTCAGTGACGATGCTCCGCAGGGAGCGGTACTAATTCCTCGTAGCATGGGTGGCCCAATATTGCGGGGTATTGTGCCTGTAAGTATAAATAAAGCTAACCATGAGTAAAAAACAATGATTAGCATTGCGATTGAAGCTCTTATCAAAAGCGCACTAATTGCATTTGTATTGCTGACTGCTTTTGCTTACCTTACCTTTGCGGAGCGTAAAATTGCAGCGTTGATGCAGGTGCGTAAGGGACCTAATAGAGTGGGACCTTGGGGGTTGTTACAGCCGGCAGCGGATGGCATCAAACTTATCTTCAAGGAGGAGGTAATGCCTGCTGAGGCAGATAAAGTCTTATTCTTTTTGGCACCTATGCTCACGATGATACCAGCAATTGTGATTGTAGCTGTCATACCAGTGGGTCCAGATGTAGAGCTGTTTGGTAGAACTATACGTCTTGGAATTAGTGATTTAAATGTAGGACTTCTGTATATTCTTGCTATAGCTTCAGTATCAGTGTATGGCATTGTGCTAGCGGGCTGGTCATCGGCCAATAAATACGCATTACTTGGTGGCCTACGTGCATCTGCTCAAATGATAAGCTATGAGATAGTATTAGGTCTTTCTATCATTGGGCCTATCATGCTAGCCGGGACGTTGAGCCTTCAGGGTATTGTCCAGGCTCAACAATCGAGCACATGGTATGTGCTTTGGCAGCCTTTGGGAGCATTGATTTTCCTGATTGCTGGGCTGGCAGAGTTGAATAGAGCTCCTTTCGATATGCCTGAAGCAGAACAAGAATTGACTGCAGGGTATTTTACTGAATATTCTGGCATGAAATTCTCCCTATTTTTTATGGGTGAATACATTAAGATGGTTGCTGTTAGTGCAATTGCTACCACGCTTTTTTTTGGAGGATATCTAGGTCCATTCGTGGAAAAACTTCCATGGCTAGGTATCTTATATTTTGGCATAAAAACGACTGCTTTCTTGTTTTTGATGATATGGGTGCGATTAACACTGCCTAGATTACGTTATGATCAACTTATGACTTTTGGGTGGAAAGTGTTATTACCACTAGCGCTTTTTAATGTGGTCATTACCGCAGTGGTAATAGTTCTTGTTGGTTAGGAGGTCATTGCTATGGTAATAGAAATTATAAAAGGTCTGGCCACAACGTTTAAGCATGTTTTTCAACCTCGGATTACAATTGAATATCCAGAGAAAACTCGTCCTGTAAGACCGCGGTTTCACGGTCGCCACGTACTCAAACGCTATGAAAATGGTTTAGAGAAATGTATTGGTTGTTCACTCTGTGCGGCTGCTTGTCCAGCGGACGCTATATTTGTTGAAGCATCTGAGAACACTGATGCAGTGCGCTATTCTCCGGGTGAGCGCTATGCTTCTGTATACGAGATCAACATGCTTCGGTGTATTTTTTGTGGGTACTGTGAAGACGCTTGTCCGACCGAAGCCATAGTGCTTGAGCATGATTATGAGTTATCTTATTATGACCGTGAAAGTGCAATCTATGTAAAAGATAGACTTCTTGTACCGTCAGCAGACGAAGAGGACATTACACCAATGGAAGTAGAGCAAGGTGAATTTGATCGTGCTATTCCAGATATGGAGGATCCGTCTTAACTAGATGTTACTCGGTACACCTGAACTGTTGATTTTCTTAGTGTTATCTGTAATTGCTATTATAGCAGCATTAGGCATGCTGTTAAGTTCCAATGCAATTTACTCGGCACTTTTTCTCATAGTTAATTTTGGCGTG
>DCAJ01000085.1:23076-26559 GCA_002311455.1 Anaerolineales bacterium UBA1136
TTGGCGTGGTTGCAACATTTTATTTGCTATTGGGCGCACCATTTATTGCGATGGCGCAGGTAACTATTTACGCTGGAGCAATTATGGTGTTGTTCTTGTTTGTAATTATGCTGGTGGGTGCGGAACAACTGAAACAATCTAGTCACAATCTATTGTGGCAGAGGCCACTTAGCATCGTGCTGATCACATTATTGTTATCGATTGTATTCTATGTGGTATTAGGACAAGGAATTAGTACCAAGTCGGATTTGATACAGACTGCAGCTGGTTATGGCAGTCCTTCTGCTGTTGGAACACTGTTGTTTCAAAAATACCTATTTCCATTTGAGGTTACTTCAATTCTTTTGTTAGCTGCAATGGTGGGCGCGGTTGTCTTAACTGGTGTAGGTAGACAACGTAGGCGCATTAGAAAATCAAGGCGCTTATGATACCAACTTCTTATTACCTTGCTCTTTCTGCAATATTGTTTGCAATAGGTGTTGCGGGTGTGCTATTACGTCGAAACGCGATTATTCTTTTTATGTCAATAGAATTGATGCTCAACTCAGCTAATCTGGTTTTTGTAGCATACTCGCGCCAGTTTGGAACGCTAGATGGGCAGATCATGGTATTTTTTGTGATGACTGTAGCTGCAGCTGAAGTGGCAGTGGGACTTGCTCTTATTGTGACCATATATAATTCGAAGGCATCTATTGATGTGGATGATGCAAGTACGTTAAAAGGATAGAAAATTATAGTGTTCGATTTGGTTCCTCTCATATTATTGTTTCCTGTATTTGGCCTATTGACCAACTTGATTTTTGGTCGCAACTTGAGTGAAAGACTAGTTGGGATTATAGCTAGTGGCTCATCAGCTGCTGCTTTTGTTATCTCTGTTATTCAGGTGTTTGCCTTAGCTAATAATAACTTTCACGCAGAGACCGTTTTTATAGCCGACTGGATAACTATTGGCAAAATGTATCTTCCCTGGCAAATGCGGGTAGATACTCTTTCCGTCACCATGATGGTGTTGGTGACTGGGGTAGGAACATTGATACATGTTTATGCGATTGGTTACATGCATGGTGACAAACGTTTTGCACGCTTTTTTGTGTATATGAATTTGTTTGTGGTCATGATGTTAGTTCTTGTAGCAGCGGACAATTATTTGATGTTATTCGTTGGGTGGGAAGGTGTAGGAATATGCTCTTATTTGCTGATAGGATTCTGGTATGACAGAGGTGATAATAATCTAGGAAATGCTCGTGCTGGCCGTAAGGCTTTTGTGGTGAATCGGATAGGCGACTTTGGTTTTCTTATTGCGATTTTCATGATGTTTGGGGCGGTAGGCTCCTTACAATTTGATGACGTGTTACATTTCTTTGAAAATCATGAAATAGAAGTCAGCCAGTTGGCCACTACAATTACCTTACTGTTGTTGGTGGGTGCTGCAGGTAAATCTGCCCAAATCCCTCTTTTTGTGTGGTTACCCGATGCTATGGCTGGACCGACTCCAGTTTCTGCCTTGATTCATGCAGCCACAATGGTTACTGCTGGAATTTATATGATGGTTCGCTCAGCTCCTATATATGCTATAGCTCCTCTATCTCAGATGACAGTAGCTTTATTAGGTGCTGGTACCGCATTGATGGCAGGTACTATTGCATTGGCACAGTGGGATATTAAGCGTGTTTTAGCGTACTCGACTATAAGTCAGCTGGGTTTCATGGTGGCTGCTGTGGGTCTAGGAGCACACGTTGCCGCTATGTTTCACCTAATCACGCATGCCTTTTTTAAGGCACTACTGTTTTTGTCTGCTGGCTCAGTTATTCATGGAATTGAACATGGTGCACACAAATCGGATGACCATTTTGATCCGCAAGATATGCGTAATATGGGTGGCCTAAAGGACAAGATGAAAACAACGTTTAGTGTATACGTGATTGGTGCTATGGCTTTAGCAGGTATATTCCCTTTGGCTGGCTTCTGGTCCAAGGACGAAATCTTAGCTGATGCCTGGCATGTGGGTGCAGTTGAAGGGCATTGGCATGGTATGACAGTATATATCTTACTGGCTCTTGCTGCAGTAATTACAGCATTCTATATGACACGCCAGATTATTCTAGTATTTTTTGGATCGTCGCGATCTGCTGCTGCTGATAATGCTACCGAGAATCCACCGATTATGACTGTACCGTTAATTGGTCTTGCTATATTGTCTGTAATAGGTGGTGGAATCAATCTACCATGGTTTCATACATTGGGTTCGTGGCTAGAACACACGCACCATTTTTTCCATGGAATTGATTTTAATCTTGCAATTGCATTAATCTCTACGGGCCTAGCTGTTACATCTATTATTGTCGGATTTATCGTTTATCACAGGCGACCTCTCGAAAGCTCTACAGCTCCAGATCCATTGCGTTCAGTTTTGGGTCCTGGCCTAAAGTTTTTATATAACAAATGGTATATAGATGAGTTATATTCTGCTACGTTCATCAGATTATATGAATGGAAAGCGCGTTTCCTTGCATTCCAGGTGGATTGGGTTTTCTGGCATGATTTTGTGCATGACCAGATCATTCTTAAATCGTTTAAGAATGCAGCTGCAATACTTTCTGGACCAGTGGACAAATCCGGTATTAACAAGTTTTTTGATGGACTAGCTTACTCAGTACAGAACATTGCTGTAAAAGTATTGCGTCCACTTCAGACTGGATATGTTCGGAATTATGCGTTGGGGGTCATGTTGGGTGTAGTGATGGTTCTTGGTATTATATTAATTAACTGATTTTGTCAATCGCAATGTTGATATTTCGCGATTAAACTAAGATAGGCAGAGGAATATTATGTCTGAATTTTATTTACACATAACATCAACTCTTACTGTGATTACATTTTTTCCGCTAGTAGGTGTTTTTGTGCTTTTGTTTATAGACAATGAGAAAAAAGACCTGTTACGTTGGGTTGCAGTAGGTACTGCATTGCTTACCTTTGTGTTTTCTCTAGTTATGCTAGGACAATTCGACAGTCAGGATCCCGGTATGCAACTGGTTGTATCAGAGTCTTGGATTCAAATTGGTAGTAACTGGAGTATTGATTACCATCTTGGTGTAGATGGTCTGAGCGTACTACTAGTTTTGCTAGGTACATTACTAACCCCTATTGCTATGTTCGCTTCCTGGACGGCTATTGAAGAACGCGTCAAAGAATACATGATTTTCTTTTTGTTGTTAGAAGTTGGAATGACTGGTGTGTTCTTAGCACTTGATCTATTCTTGTTTTATATTTTCTGGGAATTTACACTTGTTCCAATGTATTTTCTCATTGGCATCTGGGGTGGCGACAATCGTATTTATGCCTCTATAAAATTCTTTCTTTATACGATGGCTGGGTCAATACTAATGTTGGTGGCTGTGTTGTGGTTAGGTACAGTGCAGGGTACTTTCTCTTATACGGCGCTTGCATCAATGGGAGGTATACCGCTGGACACGCAGCGCTGGC
>DCAJ01000085.1:26600-31979 GCA_002311455.1 Anaerolineales bacterium UBA1136
AGCGCTGGCTGTTCTTAGCATTTGCGGCAGCTTTTGCCATCAAGGTTCCTATGTGGCCTTTGCATTCTTGGCTGCCAGATGCTCATGTCGAAGCACCAACAGCTGGCTCAGTAATTTTGGCCGGTGTGTTGCTCAAACTAGGTACCTACGGTTTCTTGCGATTTAATTTAGGTTTATTTCCTGAAGCATCACACTATTTTGCTCCAACTATTGCGTTCTTGGCTGTTGTTGGAATCATATATGGAGCTATAGTTTGTTATCCACAGAAAGATGTCAAGAAGCTAGTAGCATATTCTTCAGTAAGTCATCTAGGATTTGTAATGCTAGGCTTGTTTGCTCTAAATGACCTTGGTATTCAAGGTGCCATATTGCAGATGATTAACCATGGTATTTCTACTGGAGCTTTGTTCCTTATTGTCGGTATGATTTATGAACGAAGGCATACACGTGCATTAGATGAGTTTGGTGGTCTTTGGGCTGTTATGCCTTTGTATGGAAGCCTGACATTAATAGTAGTACTTTCGTCTATGGGCCTGCCTGGGCTTAACGGATTCGTAGGAGAATTTACCATTCTATTAGGAGCTTTTGGATCACAAGCACTAGGATCATATTACTACAGTATTTTTGCTGCTCTCGGTATAATTCTGGCGGCAATATATATGCTGTGGATGTTTCAGAAGATGTTCTTAGGTGCAGTAAACAATGAGAAAAACACACTTCTTCAGGATCTGAATTGGCGTGAAATTGCAGTGCTAGTACCACTTCTTATATTGATATTTTGGATAGGTTTATATCCAAGACCGTTTTTCAATTTGATGAGCGCCTCGGTAGAGCAGCTGACAGCGGCTCTTGATATTGGTACCACAATAGTGCTGCAGTAATTTAGCTCAATACTTTAGGTATGTGATGATAATGTCAGATCTTAATTTAGTAGCTACATTGCCTTTGTTATTCCTTTCTACCTGGGCTTGTGGTCTGCTGCTAGTAAGTCTTTGGATTCCTAAAGATAGGACTCATATTTCTGGATGGCTAGCATGTTTGGGATTGATTGTAACTATTGTATTGGTAGTGTTCTCACCTGAAGTTCCACAAGAAGCATTTGGTGGAATGTTAGCAATTGATGGTTTTTCTATGCTTTTGCACCTATTGTTCTTGGGGAGTGGGATTTTGTCTACATTACTTGCGCTTAATTATCTGAAACAACATGATATTGAGCGCGGCGAATTTTATCCACTGCTGTTGTTTTCCGTGATTGGTATGATGATCATGGCTATGGCTAAGGATCTAATAGTCGTGTTTTTGTCTCTCGAATTGCTTTCTATCCCACTGTATGTACTTGCTGGTTTTGCGCGTACTAGAACTGGTTCGCAAGAGTCTGCGCTAAAATATTTCTTGCTTGGAGCGTTTTCCTCCGCGTTTCAGGTATATGGTATTGCACTGGTATATGGAGCAACACAATCTACTAGCTTTGAAAATATCAGCAAATCAATCGCATTACAAGGCTCCACACTATTATTATTAGCTGGAATTGGACTCGTGATTGTGGGATTTTGTTTCAAGGTTGCAGCTGTTCCATTTCATATGTGGACTCCTGATGTCTACGAAGGTGCTCCTTCAGTTGTTACTGCGTTCATGTCAGTTGGAGCTAAAGCAGCTGGTTTTGCAGCGTTAATCCGTGTATTTTTTGGAGCATTTGAATTGGTAGTTGTGGAATGGGCTCCACTCATGGCTATTTTTGCCATACTATCAACTATAGTTGGTAATATTAGTGCAATTTCTCAAAAATCAATTAAACGTATGCTGGCCTATTCATCCATAGCCCATGCAGGTTATTTGTTTGTGGCTATAGTGGCAGGTGGTCAAGGTGATTCATCTGATTTTGCTGCGAGCGCTGTGGTCTTTTACTTGTTTGCTTATGCACTTACCAATATTGGAGCTTGGGCAATTGTGATGGCGTTAGAGAAGAAGGATGATATAGGAACTGCTATCAGTGATTATGCTGGTCTGGCTAGGTCTAATCCGAGGTTAGGCGTGGCAATGACAATATTTATACTTTCATTGACTGGACTTCCGCCAACAATGGGATTTGTGGCAAAGTTCTATGTGTTCCGTGCTGCTCTCAATGTGGGTTATACATGGTTAGTAATTGTTGGCGTGATAACAGTCCTCATTTCTGCCTATTATTATCTGCGGATTATTGTACTTATGTGGATGAGGGATGGTGCTGAGATAGATTCTGCACCAATGCCATTAAATTTTGTGGTTGGATTGACTGCCGTCACAACTTTAGTCTTTGGTATCTTGCCAGGTCCTGTACTGGTTTTATTAGAAAAGTCGATACAGGGACTGTTTTGACATTTGTTTACACAATATGTTATTTGCAATGCTAACTTGACAAATCGCTCTACAAAAACTTTTAGCTGTGGATACTAAATATTGGAGAAGCTAAAATGGCACCAAAACCTAGGATACTGATTGCCGGGGAGTCTTGGACTGTTCATTCTATACACCAGAAGGGTTTTGATAGTTTTACTACAACAGAGTATGCTGAAGGTGTGCAGTGGCTGAGAGATGCTTTGGATGTTGGTGGATATGATATTGCTTATCAACCTTCACATGTTGCGGCACGTGACTTCCCCTGTGAATTAGATGAAATAAATCAATATGATTGTGTAATATTGAGTGATATTGGTACTAATACGTTGCTACTCCATCCAGAGACGTTTGGCGCATCACGTGCTCTTCCAAATCGCCTGGAATTGATTGAAGAGTATGTGCTTAATGGGGGAGGATTAGTTATGATAGGAGGATATCTTACTTTTCAAGGTATTGATGCAAAGGCTAGATATCAGGGAACTGCAGTAGAGGATGTACTACCAGTTGTGCTTGAATCTGGTGATGACAGGTCTGAGCAACCTCAAGGTGTAAGTCCTATTGTAGTTGAGGGAAATCACCCTATAGTTAGTGGTATTGGAGATGATTGGCCAGTTCTCTTAGGCTACAATAGAGTAAAACCTAAGACAGATAGTACAGTAATAGTTCAAGTGGGTGAAGACCCATTGATTGTTACGGGAGCAGTTGGTAAAGGTAGGTCAGTGGCTTTTACTTCAGACTGCGGTCCTCACTGGGCTCCTCCAGCTTTTGTAGAGTGGTCAGGCTATGCAAAATTGTGGCAACAAATTGTCGGTTGGGCATCAGGCAAGTAAGATGGCTACTTTGAATGTGATGCAGTGGGGCGCGAAAGATAGCACCAAGACTATAGTTGGCCTACATGGCATTACTGCCAATGCTGGGGCTATGACAGAGCCGGCAAGAATGTTAGCAGAGCGCGGATGGAAGTTTATTGCGCCTGATATGCGTGGACATGGTGAAAGCACTAGAGCTAACGGAGATTTCTCATTTGATAGTTTGCTCGAAGATTTTGCTGAAAACATACCTCTTGAGCCTGATCTTCTAATAGGACATTCATTTGGTGGAACCCTTGCTCAGATCGGTGTTCTTAAGGGCGTTTTTAATCCTAAAACTTTGTTGTTGGAAGATCCAGTATCATACTTCCCCGACCAACATACACCTATGGAAATGTTGGCATGGGATGAAGAAAATTTACCGCATGACATAGAAGGTCTGATCGAGCTCAATCCCAAATGGTCGCGACTAGATGCAACTTGGAAGCTTTTGTCACTCGAACAGGTGGATTTTGACGATGCACGTGCAGCTTTTGCAGGAAATGCTCCTTGGGATCTCCGGAGTGATGTATCTGAACTTGTAGCAAAAGTACCCACTGTTTGGGTTATGCCAGAAGAGAGTCGTTTTGTTTCCGTTGAAGATAAGGCAAATCTCCGTAAAGAAGCAGGTGGTCGTGCGGTCAATGTGGTTCCAAATGTGGGTCATAGTGTGCATCGCGATGAGACAGAGGCGTTTGTTGAAATAGTTGAACAACTTGCAAATGGTACTTGGTTCAGCTAATGATTAAAACAGACAAATTTGCCTTCCAATATGGTGGCCATGTTCCTATAGCAAGCGTAGGGTTAGGTGAGCCTTTTGCGATTTATACAGAGGATGCTTTTTGTGGTCAAATTACTTCCGTAGATGATAAACCTCGTGAGATATCACCGTTTCCTAAAATAAATCCGCTTACTGGCCCTATAGCCATAGATGGTGTACGTGCGGGTGATATTATTGCTATTCATGTTATAGCAATGGATTCTACGCGCGATTGGGGTGTTGCAACTATATCACCAAATTTCGGATTACTGTCTAGTAGTCGTTTATCACCTAATCTTCAGCCTGAACAGGATGAACATGTATGGATATGGGAATTTAGTACTGACCGACAGTCACTGGTTACCAAGTCTAGTAACGGTGTTTTGCTTAGGGTACCCTATCAACCTTTTCACGGTACGATAGGAGTTGCTCCTGCTCATGGGGAAATTCGACTAGGTTTAGTTGCTGGAGATTTTGGAGGAAATCTAGATATAACTGACATCGGACCTGGTGCTACATTATATCTTCGCTCAAATGTTGATGGAGGTCACCTGTATGTTGGTGATGGCCATTACTCGCAGGGTGATGGTGAAATCACCGGCACTGCTATAGAAGGGTCATTTAATAGTACTTTGGTCGTTGATCACTTGTCATCACAAGATCAGATCCTCTGGCCTAGATTTGAGAATAACAGTCATATTGGGGTTATAGGCTGCGCTCGTCCATTGGATGATGCAGTTCGAATAGCGATGACTGAACTAGTCTGTTGGGTGGCAAGTATTGCTGCTTTAGACTTGTCGGATGCGCATCAGTTAGTAAGTCAAACTTGTAAAATCCGTATTGGTGGTATGGTAGGCACTACTTTTAATGTGCTTTGCGTTGTTCCTAAGCAGTTTCTACATCCTGAAGTACATATTTTCGAGGATATACATAACCGTCTTGCAATCAAGTCTATATAGACATCTGTGATCAGATTAGTACTTCATAGCATTAATGCGGCGGGTATGGTGATCGGTTTGAACAGTCAAATACTTTTCTCCTCTCCAGATCCTGATCCCATAATAATTGAGTATGCATGATCGACTAAACTTGCTTGACTTAAACCTCTTGTGAAACGTATTGGACTCTGTAATCTGTCCCTGCAGCTTTTGCTCGAATCCATGAATTTGATTAACCTTCAGGTATTACTTACTGTTATTGTGTTGCTTTCATCTGGTAAGCTAGTAGGATGCAGTTATTTATCGGACAGATCCTCTAATAAGACCGTCGCAATTGCCGTCCCCACCAGATCATTCAGAGAAAGGATGTCAATGACAAAAACAGAATATGGACCTAAAAACACTTCTACTCCACCTGCTACGTCCACAACAATCTATACGCCATCTGCTACTTTCA
>DCAJ01000085.1:32190-32311 GCA_002311455.1 Anaerolineales bacterium UBA1136
ATTTCGTAGTCTCTCATCGTGCGCAATTACCGAACAATGAACGGCCAACATCCCTCACTTATAGTCCGGATGGACGCTTGTTCGCCTCTAGCATGGAAGGTAATATATACGTGTTCGATAC
>DCAJ01000108.1:0-172 GCA_002311455.1 Anaerolineales bacterium UBA1136
GATTGAATAACTTCGGCTTGTTCCGTAGATATCACAGTGCCCATATCAACATCCGGATCCATGGGATCGCCATACTTGATTTGACTAGCTAACTCAACAAACCTCTGTAGAAAGTCATCAGCTATTGAATTATGAAGCAAAACTTTTCTTATAGCAGTACATCTCTGACCAG
>DCAJ01000108.1:297-692 GCA_002311455.1 Anaerolineales bacterium UBA1136
AGGCATATATTTTTTGAGCTCATTGCCATTATTAGCCATCTTGGCAGCAATATATTTACCCACTTCTACACTACCAGTAAAACTGACAAGGTCTAATCCTGGATATGATACTAACTGATCAACTATTGTCTTTGCCGGTATACCAGCAACAATATTAAGCATGTTTTCTGGTAGACCACATGCAACTAATATCTCTCCAAACTTAATAGCAGTCAAAGGGGTTTTTTCTGAAGGTTTTATTACTATAGGTGTACCTGCAGCTATAGCAGGTGCGACTTTATGAACAACCATATTTAACGGGTGGTTGAACGGCGTTATACCAATAGCTAAATCCCATGGCTCAGAAATTACATTCAACTCTGGATCTGATTGGGAGTAACTAGAGACAAAATCTG
>DCAJ01000108.1:746-1106 GCA_002311455.1 Anaerolineales bacterium UBA1136
CAAAATCTGACGTTAAGTCTATATAGTCAATTAGCTCAGCTTGCTTAACGCTGTAGTTCAAACAATTGACTGCCCGTGATATCTCGTACAAAGAATGTTTAATGCACAACCCAGATTCTAAACTAATAAGTTGGGCAATCTCACTTCTTTGATTTTCAACCAAATTAGCTGCCCTAGATAGTATTCTAGCCCTTTCAATTCCAGAAAGATTACATTCAAATCTGTAAGATAAATTCAGAGCAGCATCAACTTGCTCTGCAGATGCTAGGGGTACAGTATCTACTATTTCACGCGAGTAAGGATTGATAACTTCAAATACCTTGTCAGAATTTTGATTACGGTTGCTTATTAACATGTTAG
>DCAJ01000108.1:1154-4259 GCA_002311455.1 Anaerolineales bacterium UBA1136
TACTAAATTGAATCATTGTATGAATGCGCCACTATCCCTAAACCACAATTCTAAATTCGTCAGCATCCATATTTTTTTACCGAAAAAATCATGGGGTAGTTCTTGGTTGGAGTTCATGTACTTCTCCAATTTATGTCTATCAAACACACCGCGTCTTATTGCCATATCATCAAGAAGTATCTCTTTCGCATAATCCAGCATTCCATTTTTTAGCCACAAATCTAAAGGTGTTGGAAACCCAAGTTTCTTGCGCGAGGAAATGGTTTCTGGTAAAATCAATGAGCCCAATCTACGCAATAGATATTTGTTTGTATCCAACCACTCACTAGCCTTAGAGCTTGAATAGAATAAAGACTTCATCTCATGCAAACGAGACTTCCATTTCAACTTGTAATGATATGGAATGTTGATCACATGCTCTACTAATTCATGATCATCAACAAATGGAACTCTGGCCTCGACTGAGGCAGCCATACTCATCATATCAAGTCTATCAAGTAGGCAGGTTAAATGTATTTTTTGAAAAATATGAAGTACACGATCATATGGATTGATGTGTTCAGTTTCTACAAAAATATCTTTGAATATATCTATTGTTTTACTATCATGATTAAGTTGTTCCAGAACACCATCAGTAAAAAGTGTCCATTTTTCTTCAAATGGAATCCAATTGTACACATGGAAAAAGTGCTCCATATGATTTTTGATGCCAACCAAATTAAATATGGAGCCCCTTGGACTCTTGGCACCTATAGCATCAGCAATTAAAGGACTAATTATTTGTCTTATCAAGCGTATTTTCTTCCAGTCCATGGGAGATCTCTGAACACGTCCATATCCACCAAATAGTTCATCAGCACCCTCACCTGATAGTACGACTGTAACCCTTTTTTTCAATTCAACAGACATCTGGTATAGTGCTATTTCATGTGGAATAGATAGAGGTGCATCACGATGATGAACCAAATCTGGCCAGATATCCAAATAGTTTGTATTGGAAAGAATAATCTGATGATGGTCTGTATTGCAGTGCTGGCTAACTAATCTAGCAAAATATTCCTCATTATAATCATCTTCCTCATAACCAATCGAGAAAGTTCTAGTTTTATCCTGATCTTGAGATGCCATGAGAGCCACTAAAATACTAGAGTCCAGACCACCACTCAGATAAGCCCCTAGAGGTACATCTGCTATCATACGATTATCGACCGATCGCTTCAGAAGCTGATATGTAGTATCTAAATAATAATCCTCTCCAAGGTCCTCGGAAGTATCGTTTACTGGCAAATCGTAATATTTCTGAATGTGAACCTTGCCATCCTGATACTCGAGATAACACCCTGGTAGCAACTTGTATATTCCACTATAGAATGTCATATCTCCAATTGCATGACGAAATGTGAGATAGCTAGACAGTGCATTTATGTCAGCTCTTCTTTCTATATTTGGGTATTCCAATATGGCTTTTACCTCAGAACCAAAGATGAGTTTGCCAGACACCAACGTCCAATAAATAGGCTTAACACCCATCCTATCTCTAACCAATAGGAGTTTTTTCTGATTCCGATCCCAAATACTAAATGCAAACATGCCGACAAGATGATCAATTGCATGTATTCCCCATTCTTCATAAGCATGAACAATCACTTCAGTATCGCATCTAGTACGAAATCTATGACCTAAAGACCGTAACTTTTTTCCCAAACTTTGAAAGTTATATATTTCCCCGTTAAAACATAACCATATGTCTTGATCTTCATTGGTCATTGGCTGACTACCCGCATCCAAATCGATAATCGACAACCTACGAAACCCCAAACCAACACCGCTTTCAAAATGATACCCATGATCATCAGGACCTCGATGTATAATGGTATCAGTCATCCTGGTCATCACTGCAGGGTCAATATGTTCTTCTCTATTTGAAGATACTACGCCTACGAAACCACACATGNNTATTATTGTTTGTATGACATCTCGAATAATAATTGTATTGTCATAGTTTTATTCATTAATACTCTCAGTAAATCTATTAGCAATTTCTTGAGGACTCAATGTTGGCCTAGGCGGCATTTTCTCCACAACGCGCTTTACTTTAACGTGCAATAGTGAAGGGCCTTCATCCTCTCGGAATTTATTCCAATAATAAGACAGAGCATCGGATCCGTACACGGTAATGGCTCTTCTATAACCGGCGGCAATAGCCATGTCTGATAAACATACTGCTGGAGCTGATGATGGTTGTCCCCCAGTTGAAGCATACATCTCGTTGTCTAACACTACATGAACATAATTGGATGGCTTATGATATCCAACCGTAGCCAACGAACCTAAACGCATCAGTATAGAACCATCACCATCGAAAATTGCTACTTTGCGATTCGGTTTGTTAAGTGCCACACCTAGACCTAGCGCAGCAGCAGTACCCATTGAGCCT
The DNA here is from genome assembly GCA_002311455.1 of Anaerolineales bacterium UBA1136. Taxonomy (GTDB): domain Bacteria; phylum Chloroflexota; class Anaerolineae; order Anaerolineales; family UBA11657; genus UBA11657. The sequence goes on from DCAJ01000108.1 coordinate 3,592, forward strand.
TGCATATAAAAATTTTGAGGACGATCATAGCATTGAAACAATTCTCGCGATATTGTTCCGGTAGTTGAAATAGTTATATCTTGACCTAATGACAACAATCTAATTGCATCTCGAATACTCAATGAAATTCTAGGAAACTCATCGTTATTGACCAACACACCAGACTCGCAAACAAAATTATCTAGCTGATTATTATAGTCATAGGATTGCAGAACATCTCGCTTTAATACAAAAGATGCTGGTAGTGACTCTTTTCGCATGTAATTGAATGCATGAGACACAGCTGAATCAATTTTTGAAGAATCTGATGGAAAATCTTGACGATAAATACCGATTAGATCTATCAAGGAATTGGTGATCTTGCCCATGATTGCATGTTGCGCAGCATCAGGCTTTTTTTCAGGATCACCTCTATGAGAAACTATTAACAAAAAAGGTATTTTGTAAACGTTTGTCAATGAAGTAACAGGATTGACTATGTTGCCTAAACCTGAATTCTGGATCAATACAATTCCTATCCTACCTGATAGGCTGCTACCCGCTGCTATACCTACAGCCTCACCCTCACTTACAGCACTAATGTAACTTAGATTATCGGTATTTACTATATGATTGGTTAGCGGACTAAGTAAAGATCCTGGTACACCAGTAGCCAAACCCACATTTTC
>DCAJ01000108.1:4293-5125 GCA_002311455.1 Anaerolineales bacterium UBA1136
ATGCATTAATCATAATTTAAGATCGAAACAAATCTGAGCGTAATTCTTTATTTGCAATATCTATATCCGCTTGATCATGAACTTCCATCCAACCCTTGTAAATCTCTAAGCCATATACTGAAAATCCTCTGTTGATGATCTCTTGTAGAAAATCAGAAATAGTAGCTTGAGCAAAGGAGTCGGCTTCGTGGAAAGATCCATGAACAGTATCCAGGCAATCGCGGTACACCTGATTAGCTATACGCGCACCCTCTTCTGAGAAATATGCTAGCCCTATAAATTCATAATCAGCTTGCTCCACACTAACATTCTTACCAATTTGCGTGATTTCAACTTTCTTTTTTACCGGATAAAGACTGCGATGATATCCTGTACGTCCTTCACGACTGACAACCAAATCCAAGTTTTTATCTATCTCATGTCTATGGTGACGATAGGAATTATCAACTGCTAACACAATGTCATTTTCTGTATCAATCAACCAACGCAAGATATCATCGCTAAACAAAATATCAGAAAAGGCAAGGATAAACCCATTATCTAAATACTCATTCGCACAAAACAAAGAATGGATACTATGCGTATCAGGATACTGTGGATTATCACAATAAACCAAATCACTTTCTTCCGAAAATTTATCAAATTGCTCGCCTTTATAACCCCTTACAACTACAATCTGATTGATGCCTACCTTACGAATAGTCTCAATCTGATGTCTTAGAATTGGTTTAGAATCGATTTCTATAAGGGATTTTGGTCCTTCAGTAAATATAGGATCTTGCCCTGCAGCAGGAATAATTACAGATAATCTCTGTGTTTTGGATGCTTCCCG
>DCAJ01000108.1:5198-5484 GCA_002311455.1 Anaerolineales bacterium UBA1136
CTGTGTTTTGGATGCTTCCCGATCCTTGTATTTCACCTGATCAAATCCTACTTGCTCAAATACTCTGGGTAAAGCAACACACCAAGGCTCGGCCTCGAACCCCCTGTCACTTGATAAAATCATCTCAGATGTAGCCAACATAGCTTTATGGGAGGCGCGCATAAGGTGATTGGCGTGAATAATCACGTTAAATCCATGCTGAGCTAACTCAGCATCAGTAATCAAATTATAGGTTGTTGGCACACACACTAAAATAGGTCGGCGGCCAAATGGTTTGCACAATTCA
>DCAJ01000108.1:5648-9773 GCA_002311455.1 Anaerolineales bacterium UBA1136
ACTATAAAACTTTCCAAACGAGCAATTACCATAAATACATCTGTTACTCGTGCTTCACGACCACGTACTATTTTTCGCGAAAATACATCTGGGTTTTCTAATGTCTGATTGGCAGAAGCATCAAGACTGTTGCGTTTGGGAAATATTTTGTCTTCTATAATTACTGCAGACACTCCTAAACGCTCTAAGTCGCGCACAAAATATTCAAACTGCACATCCGATCCACCTGTGTCTCCATCGACAATCATAAGCTTAGATGTCACGCTAAGAATTTCATTAATCGTATGTAACCTCGATGGATTTCCAACAATCTCAGCATCCGGTAGACCTTTCGATGCAGAATCTGTCAGGCTACTTTCCCAAAACCCATCATAGGCTATGGACTGACCTTTTCTTTCAACACTAGCGGTTTCTCCTACTAAAGCACTTAGACCATTATGCGCCTCAATTATCCTAACAAAACCTTTATCATTAATGCTTTGAATCAATTTAGAACTTCGTTGGTTCGGGGTAGCACCAAATCTCAATGACATATTATTGTCTCCATTTGATCTTTTCTTATCTTCAATAAATCTTCATTTTGGCGGAGGAATTCGGATCCCACATATCCGGGAAATTCCTTCATAGGATGTTTGTCAGGAAAAATGTCACGGAATAAACCCTGTAATGCAGAATCGTTAGGAAGATCAACCCAGGAATTCTCCAGACGAGACAACATTTCCTGAGCAAGCATTAGTATTTCATCTGAAGTATTGTCAACTATTACAATTCCCTCATCAGCAATTATTTTTTGTTGATCATGCCATAATCTATTCCAATCAGCACCCCTTAGGACCATTTCATAAAAGGACATAAAGCGTTTCTCTACAACATTCCAATATTTCTTGAGTATAAATAGGTCATAATTTGACCTTCCACTTTCAGCCAATGGAACCATATTTACAAATGCCATTGGCACATCAAATACGTGAGATAGATAGTAAACCCCTGCTGTACAGCCAAGGAAAAACTTGCAATGAGCTTGCAGATAGACATCAGCAAACTCTGGGTCTTCTAGCTGCTTGCGAGCCTGAAAAGCGTAGTCTATTATTCTCGAATTAGTTGAATTTATTGGATCTTTTGCTTGATGACCTACTCTAATAACCCACAATCCCTGTTCCACTAACCATTCAGCCGCAGGAATATAGGTAGCAATATCACAATCACGAAAATCAGAATATGAGAATGGGTCAGTTGGATCACGTTGATAATCCGGTGAATCTGTGTAATCCATATCACGTGCATGCATACATATATATTCTTGACCATCAGGTATGCCTAGCTTCATCAATATTTTTTTGCCAATTGCATGTTCTGTGCTAGTAAAGCTAAGTTGTGGTCCAACTTGTTGCCATATATCCCATTCCACTAGAAAACCAGAGTGACTGAGATCAATCCACGAGGAAACATCTACGCTATCTGCTGATCCATCAGATTCGATAAGCAATGTGGATTGAATTTTGTTTAACAAATTCCATATAAAATCACTTCTAACAAGCCTTGCGTTACGACTAATCATTTTTAGAATCTGATAATTTATAGGATGCGTTCCAGAAAGCAGAATATCAAAACTCTTTTTACTAGATGAAACTAGTGCTTTACTCCTAAGATAATATTCCATATTTCCAGCAATTCTACCCAGAGACCTGTAAGGTATTAATCCGATACGTATTTCTACAAATGTTCGCAATGAAATCAGCAAAATATTTGTAAATCGGCAAATTATTTGCAGCATAACTAGACTATATGTTTGTATGTCAAAAGATGAGCAATTAAATCAGCTAATGTGTGTGGTTGGTGTAGTTACCCACCNNCAATTTCTAAAGTCTTTCGGGCAAATATGCATATTTCCTAATCATTCTAAAAAATGCCCTCGCAAATAGTATGACCCGTTTCATTACCATCAATGGATAGGTTACGATTGACCAGACATAGCGAAATATATTAACAATCACATAACACCACTGAGCTGAAACAAAAAAAGATAGGGCGAGAATTGAATTTTTCTGATTGTTGTAATAATTATGAGCATATCCAAGTACACGCCTATACCACCGTGATTTCCATAGATTTAAGCCATTATTAGACCATTTGTGTCGATAATAGGCATTCACGCCATAATCTTTTAGTATAGTATTGCCTCTGGCTTCGTCATATGCATCTCTAAGATATGCCAATATGTTAGCAAATTTGATGTAGTTCCAGAAAACCCGCTGTTCATAATGAGATGGGAACAACATAGCAATAAACATCATTATTCTGTTGAATGCAGTATCTTTATTGTATTTGTACAAAGGATAATCGTATTTTATACAATAATTGTAGAATAAGCCTTCCAAAACGAACCAGTCTAGCAACGGCAACCTATTCTGCCAATCAAGAGAAATGACACGAGGATTAGGTTTATTCATAGGTTTCATGTTGTACGCCTTATCACCCCACCACTTCAATCCCCCAAAGGTACTGTTAAGTAAGCAATCATTGAAATCAATTCCCAAGAAATTAACAGTAGCATGCATCAAATTCTCTAATCGATGATGCATATCTTCGTGCCTTACAACACGTACTCTATCCGGATTCAAACCTTTAAGGTATTCAAGACTCTCGGTAAACCATATCGAATGGTAGTAATAAGTCCGTCGCCTGTATACCGTTGCGTCCGTAGCATTTAATTTATGGTCATCAATGTAAACAACGCTTTCGTATCGACCCTTAATGTTTGATCTAGGGTCTCGCACGAAACCAATCGCAATCATGTCAGGAAAATCCGGAGCTAGATACTTGGGTACATACTCGTGTACATGAATATGGTAGACAAGCACTTTCTTTTGGCTCATATTCTCATTTCTAACATAAGCATAGGCATAATGGATTGCCAGCAAGAATGTTTTACAACTTATCGGCTGATCCCGAAGTAAGTGACCCAAAAAATCTCTGAATTTGTTTTCTTCAATCTCTAACCACTGATTCATATCAGATCCTAGGGTTGTCATCCCATCATGTCCAGGTATCTGGCGAGTATCTAATAAAGACGCATGTTTATCACAAAAAACCTCAACAATAGTCTCCCAATTCCAGTTGTCTCTATAATCATCTTCCCATTGATTCCAATGAGGATAAAGATACATTAATATATATGCTGGAACCATGTAGATTTGAGGGTGGCCATCTAAATAACTTTGAAATAACTTACTGCCACTACCATTGCCAACACCAAAGCATACCATCTTAGGTTGCGGAATACTTTCAAAAGTTGGCCAAGTTGAAGTTTGCGTAGACTCAGATGACACTATCTCAATCCTTATCGATCTTTGCTAATAAATAATTCGTTAGACAAACTTCCTTCAATCAATTGAATTTCTACTGTACCGCTATGAGAACTTCTCACGAAGTTTGTGTTGGAAGTTCTGTTTTTGCTTAGGATTATCTTCCTCAGACGGTGCCCAAGTAGCAAAAACTGTATCCTCAGGAGTGAAAGGTCCATGAGTAACTTCGTGAAACACTACTAACTCGCTCTGAGGAACTACTGTATGAAAGTGATTCTCAGGAAGTCGATAATAAAAATCTAGTCCTGATTCGCGATCACCCATCCTAATCTGTTCAGTTATGTTGCCTTGGTCATCAAATATAACAACCAATAACAATCCTTCAATAATGTGAAATGACTCGCTCTTACCAATATGCTTGTGAGGAGTTATATATGCGCCATTAGCATGGACTATTATCATTTCATGAATATTGTCTCCAATGTCAGGATGAGTACATATACGTATCCGCTTTCTTGGATTACTCCTAGACAATATTTTCAGTTTATCTATATCGGATTTATCTATCTTAGTAATAGGCTCAGTAGTATAGANNAAAACTTCGTCATTTATTACTTTATATTTCATGCTGATTTATTACTGTAAAATTCCAATATAGTTGATGTAACATAATCCAATTCATCATCGGTCATATTCTCATGATTAGGAATAGACAGTATCCTCTGTACCGCTCTCTCTGCCACAGGAATATCAGGAGAGAAACGCCCATTGTAAGCAGTATGATAGGGCATTAGTATAGGATGATGGATCTTTGTTTCAA
>DCAJ01000108.1:9932-10781 GCA_002311455.1 Anaerolineales bacterium UBA1136
GATCTAAGCCAGCACCTACATTAGGACACGTAACCACGTCACCAAGCAAATCTTCATAATTGGCAGCAATTTTACGACGACGGTCAATAATACTGTCTAAACGTCTTAACTCAACCAGTAGGAAAGCTGCCTGAACAGTATGCATACGAAAGTTCAGGCTAGGAATTATGCAATCCTCGCGATTAACAGTACCTGCGTACCTTAGTGAAATCATTTTGTCTCTAAGTGTTTCGTCGTCAGTAACAACCGCACCTGCCTCGCCATAGCTATGTAGCACCTTCATCGCATTCATACTAAAACATGCCACCTGTCCAAAGGAACCAGCTGCCCGACCCCTATTTTTAGCTCCAAATGCCTGAGCAGCATCCTCAACTACTATTAGTCCATGTTCATTAGCTACATCACAAATAGCATCCATCTCACAAATATTTCCAGTATAATGCACCGGTAATATTGCTTTAGTACGTGGAGTGATTGCTTCCACGATCATCTCTGGATCAATATTTAAGTCCGTGCCCACGTCGACAAATACTGGTGTTGCGCCTGACACTACAATTGCGTTAACAGTGGCAATCCATGACATTGGAGTAGTAATGACCTCATCTCCAGGACCAATACCCAGACTCTGGAGAGCAACATATAATGCATCTGTTCCTGAGCTCACTCCAACTGCATATTTTCTCCCACATATTTCTGAAATAATTTTCTCAAATTCAGCTATCTCAGGTCCTAAAACTACACGCCCATGCGACAATACGCGATCAACTGCAGTCAGCAAATCATCTTTCAAAGATTTGTCTCCCACACTAAGGTCCAAATAAGGAATTTTCACTGAGTTATTTGTCAACA
>DCAJ01000108.1:10856-11099 GCA_002311455.1 Anaerolineales bacterium UBA1136
ACTGAGTTATTTGTCAACACGAAGGAACAAGCTGTTTTTAATCATGCCATTTTTAGAATACATCTGCCACATTCACCACTGCGGATCAAATTTATAGCATCGTTTACATCATCCAGACTAAACTCATGCGTGATCAGACCATTAAGATTCAATTTTCCAGTTTGGTGCAGTCGAATATACCGGGGTATATCAATATGAGGCATAGAATCTCCGCCTTCTGATCCAGTAAGCACTTTGTTGAAA
>DCAJ01000056.1 GCA_002311455.1 Anaerolineales bacterium UBA1136
TTGTCGACTACCACACCTAGTTCTGTTAGACTCGCCAAAATACCATTGCTAATTCTCCTATACGTTGGCAATACGCCCCCAGACGCTATTGGATCTTCCTTAGATAAACACACTGAGTAGGTAAATTCATTAAGGTGGAGAATAGCCCGTCCACCTGTAGGTCTTCGTACTAGATCATATCCAAAAGACTGCAAACGTTGCTGATCAACGTCTTTAATTGGTTGGGCACGACCTATGGATATACAAGGAGGTTTCCAAGAATAGAGGCGCAAGGTTGGCGGGGATTCTCCCTGCGATACTGAAGAAAGGATAGCCTCATCTTTGGCCATATTAGTAGGACCATCATCAGATCCAGAATAAATTATTCGCCACTGTACAGACACATTAACCCGCACCTATCATGTACTGACAATCTCAACAAAATTGCTGCCCTGTCAACTAAGCAAAACCAAATTAAGTTACGCAAATACTAATTTCTCTATTGCCCAAATGGAAAGCGGGGTACTAATAACAAATAACTAATTTTACCAATTGACTTGACGTAATTACATCATCTCAGCCATCAGCCGATCAGATTGTTTTTTGGATATTCCTAAAGTACGATATGCTAACGGTCCACCTTCATCTAAAACTGGCTCAAGGTCATTTAGAGTGGGAAGATCTTCGCGCTGCCAGAATACACCAATTGGAATCTCATCACCCCACATGTAACCCTTATCAAGAGCACTATGAAAATCTGTCCGATCATGATCAGAATCTTCCAGTTTTTTGACTCTAGACTTGAACCATTGGTAGGTATTATCCTTATTATATGTTACGCAAGGACTAAACACGTCTACAAGAGAAAAGCCCTTGTGGTTAATAGCCTGTTTCAGTATATCTACCAAGTGAGTCTGCTGTCCACTATATGCTCTTGCCACAAACGTAGCACCACCAACCATTGCAAGAGGTATTGGATTGATGGGATTCTCTAAATTGCCTTCAGGAGTACTCTTGGTCTCCATACCCAAAGCACTAGTTGGCGAAGTCTGACCAGTAGTTAAGCCATATATCTGATTATCCATAACAATATAAGTCAGATCGACATTACGACGCATCGTATGAAGAAAATGGTTTCCGCCTATTCCAAATCCATCCCCATCTCCACCTGTAACCAAGACTGTCAATTCATGATTGGCCATCTTTACACCGGTAGCTACTGCCAGAGAACGCCCATGCAAAGTATGCATACCATAGGTGTTTATAAAGCCAGGTAAATTAGAGGAACAGCCTATACCACTAATTGTTATCACTTCATGTGGCTGCCTACCCAATTCAGATAAGACCTTTTGCATTGCTGTGAGCACACTAAAGTCCCCGCAGCCTGGACACCAGTCTGGATCTATCTTACCTTTGTACGTATCTCGAGTGACCTCCACGGTTGATAGTGGAATACTATTACTAATTATGGATTTTTCTACTATATCAGCAGCTGTCGTAGTTGTAGTCATATTAATATTCTCTCTTATTATTGCGAATCTTTATACCATCATTTCATGTGTCGGAACGTAAAGATCAGTTTCTCCTTCAAGAAGGGCTTTTACACCATCAACTATATGATGAGGCATAAAAGGTTCGCCATCATATTTCCGGATATATGCATCTCCCTTAATTCCAGTCTCTGAGCGCAAATAACGAGCAAACTGACCGCTATAATTATTCTCGACAATTATTATTTTTTGAGATTCAGCTAGAATGGAAGATATCGCATCAGCATGGAAAGGAACAATCCACTTTACATGCAGTTGGTTAACGATAATGTTATTTTCGGAGGCTAATTTTTCAATTGCTTCTAACACAACACCCCAAGTTGATCCAAACCCCACTAAAGTAGCTGCAGCATCATTGGAGCCAACCAATTCTGGCGGGTCTATTGCATCTAACACTGTATCCATCTTTCTAGCACGTTTCTCTACCATCATCCTCCGCTTACGCGGATTAGTGAATTCATCACTTATTAAAGTACCATCTTCATCATGTTCATCTGATGCAGCGACATGAATATGTCCAGGCACACCAGGTACTGCTCGAGGAGAAATACCGGTTTCTGTGTTGGCATAACGCAGATATTCGTTGTCGTTATATCCTCCATATGGATTGTCGTTGGTATTACCATTTGGAAAAATCATCTGTCCTCGATCAATGACGGGCTGCCAGTTCAAATCATCAGGATCCACAGTAGAAGTTCCCTCTGAAATCAGTAGGTCAGACAATACTAAACCAGGGCATTGGTAACGATCTGTCAGATTAAATAACTCCGGAATAGTGTTAAATAAATCAGTCTGAGATACAGGTGCAACAATAAATTTCGGATAGTCTCCTTGTCCCGCTCCTAACAGCTGCCAGAGATCACCTTGTTCAGTCTTAGTAGGCACTCCCGTTGCTGGACCTGCCCGTTGCACATCAATGCATACTATGGGTGTTTCAATCATTCCTGACATACCAATTGCTTCGGTCATTAGGGCAAATCCACCACCAGAGGTTGCACACATAGCTCTACATCCGGCATGCGCTGCACCAATAATCATATTCATAACGCCTATCTCATCTTCGACTTGCCGTACCATAATACCAAGCTCACGTGCATGTTTTGCCATATACATGAGTACTCCAGTCGAAGGACTCATTGGGTAAGCTGCGTAAAATTTCACTCCAGCTGCAAGTGCACCCATGCCGACTGCTTCGTTGCCGGTCACCACAGCTAAACGCTTGGATAACCTAGGCGCCTTATAAGGAAATGCACTGAAATTATCCGCAGCATAGTCATAACCTCTTTGGGCAATCTCCCGATTAGATTCCACTACAGCTTCACCTTTCCTTGAAAAAATTAGCTCCAATGCATCTGCCAAGTCATCAAATTCAATGCCCAACATATTCAGCACCACAGCAACAGCTACTGTATTAGCAGCCAGTTTGTTCCCGCTAACTAGCTCTTTAATCGGTAATGGACAGAGCTGTACTCCTTCAGGAGTATCACCTGGAGTAATCTTGCGTTCGTCATAAATCACGGATGAACCTGGTGGCATTACAGCAAGATGTCTATCCATGGTATCCTGATTCAATGGCACCATCACATCTAGAGAATCACCCATGCTCCTGACTGGCCCATCACTGGCACGAATTGTCAGGAAAGTATGGCCGCCACGTATTAAAGACTGATAGGCATTGTAGGCATGTAGATTCAAGCCCCTCCTTGCAAAAATTCTCGCAAGAATATTACCTGGAGTAGCAATTCCTTGACCGGCTGCACCGCCAATACCAACAGCAAAATCCACCAAGGGCTTATTATCTGTGCTCGCACCCTGTTTTTTTGTCATACAATCATCGTCCTCCGCAGCCGTTGTTTGCGGCTGCAAATATAGTTTGCTATAATTGTTTTTCTGCTCTTAGTAGTCTAAATTATACCAACTAACCAAGAAGGTAGTAGATGAAAATTGTAATCTATTCTTCTTAATTGTACAGCAAGCAGTGTGAATTAAGTTGTCTGAAAAAACTCTTATACTAAACCAACAATCGGATGTATAATCGAACCAATGTACAAAATGACACTGTTGTTCCGAAAACCAGAAAATCCTGACCACTTTGAAGATCAATGGTCCCAGAATTTCATTCCATTTGCAGAACAAATGCCAGGATTACAGCGTATCACAGTCTGTCATGTAGAAGGGGAACCAAGTGGAAAATCAGATTACTATAGAATTCACGAATTTCAGTTCGCTGACAAAACTGCTCTAGATTACGCGCTCAGCTCAGACAAAGGTGTACGTGCAGGAAATACTTTAATGGGGTTTGCTGGTGATATCACCACTATAATTTTCTCTGAAGCTTTTGAGGAGACTCTTGATACGGAACGAGACCAAACGGCAATAAAGGGAAATACTGCCTTACAGGAGAGATAAGAGCAAAGCATGGGTAAACTAATCGCTTTAGTGTTTCTTGTTATGTGGACAGTTCAGTTGATGACTAGAGCTATAAATGCTTTCATCCAGTGGCAACGCGGAAGGTTCTCTACCGCAGATGAAGAAAATTGGGAAATCATAGAACCCGCTAAGCGTGATGATGGAACACCAATACAGGCAGCACTATCACAAATAGAAAAAGCTAGACAAGTGTTTAACGGAAGTATCAATGGAGAGTCCAATCTAGAAACCGGTGAGTCAGAAAAAAATTTCCAACGTATAGGATTGAAAATCCTAGTCGGTGTAACAGTAATAGCTTTACTTGTAACAATTCCCATTGTTATTATAGCTCTAAGATAAAAGCAGATACGTAAAATTACGTGTTAGTATCTTGCCAGTTTATATCAGAGGAAACAAAGTGTCAGAATCTGCAAAAATCACGGTGGTAGAAGGGCCTACACCAGAGTTCGAACCAAATAGCGAGCCTTGGATACTGGCAATGTCAGAGGGACCAGAAATATCATTCACCAGTCGTTGTCTTTTACGCACTTTTAACGGTAAAGATCTGCTAAATCGCTGTCGTACAGCCTGGCAACAGGGTCGTGCGGCATACCTAGAATTTACAAATCTGTCGGGAATTCCCGAAGAAGCACTAATCCTCGCTGCGCGTCTCGCTGAAGTGGAAGAAGGAGAAGTACTTAACCTATGGCTAAGGCTGAAAAACTGGCCTGGTGAGTTTTCTGAATCTGACAATCTATTAGACATAGAACCCGAGTAACAAAACATCTTAGATAGTTAGCTGCTATTTGTGATTGCATCACAATCTAATCTATATACGCACTGCAACCAATTTCAAAGAGTAATGACCTACTCAGTCCAACCTACGCATCCGCTCCTCAAAATCCACTAGTGATACTCTAGCAGTTGAATCAATTGATATTGGTGTAACCGATACTATGTTTTCCTTGATAATAGCGTGAATATCTGAATCTGATTCAGTCTCTTCATGATCATCAGATTTCTTGTATTGAATAAGTTCAGGATTGCTAAGATTTGTTGGTACAAAGTACTGCTTACGGGATTGACGTGTAATCCTCCATGTAGTATTTGCATTAGCATTCATAGGCACATTAAGATTAAGCAAATCCACATCATTTGGACAATCTATCGTTAGCAGTCTTTTCGCAAAGATTCGAGTAAAGTGTATTGAAGCGGAAAAATCCACATCTAATCGGTGGTTAATATGGCTATTCACCTCAGTTTGCAGTGAAACAGCCAGAGCAGGCACCCCGTAGCTAGCTGCTTCCCAGGCAGCACCTACAGTACCAGATATAGTCAAATCAGCACCTAGGTTTTCACCATAATTGATTCCGGAGACAACTAAATCAGGGAGACGATCACTCACTACAAAAAGGCCACGCTGGACAACTTGTGCTGGGGAGCCACCAATTGAGTACAAATCCCAATCTACACCATCAATGATCTTGGAAATACGCTCTATATTACCATCTGCACTCGCCAGCATACTTCTGCCAGCTCCACTCTGCTGCTCTCGAGGAGCAGCAACAAGCACCTTTCCCAAAGGAGACAAAGCCGTAGCTGCTGCTGCCAACCCAAGAGAACTGACTCCATCATCATTGGTCAATATAATTAAAGTTTCATTATTGTGCATAATAGAATGTTACCAGCCTACCGCCTTAATGAAAACCCGTATAATATAAATGCCTAAGCAATGTTATTTGGAATTTATATGTTTGATATCAATAATACATTCAAAGGAAAGTGTATATCATGAGTAGCAACAAGACGGTAATCATCACTAATGATGCGCCAGCTGCAATTGGGCCATATTCACAAGCCACTACAAATGATGAACTGATATTTACTGCCGGTCAAATAGCAATTGATCCGAAAACCGGCATGTTGATATCAGGTAATGTTGAAGAACAAACACATCGTGTTATTCAAAATATAGAAATCATTCTCAATAATGCAGGTGTTGGTCTGGATGCAGTAATGAAAACTACCGTTTTCATGACCAATTTAGGTGATTTCGCTCGTATGAACAGAGTGTACGGACAATATTTCAAAGATAAGCCTCCTGCACGGAGTGCACTACAAGTTACTGCGTTACCACTTGAAGCCCAGATAGAAATTGAGTGTGTAGCAGTAAAGAGCTGATACTTTTTGCTAAACTTGCCAGACAGATTTGCTCGGGTATAATGGATTAGTTACGGGCGGTTAGCTCAGCTGGTTAGAGCGTTGCGTTGACATCGCAAAGGTCGTTGGTTCGAGTCCAATACCGCCCACCTATATAATGTATATACAAACATGCTGACCATAATTGATTACCAGTTAACAGAACGCAATAATGCAATTATAGTATTGGAATTGCTACAATTCGTTTGTTAACGGAAGACTTCCAGTGTGACCTTATATCAAGTTGCACACTAGGTGTAGTCACAGCCGAATGTACTCAACATAATTATTATGGTTTGAGATAAGTTAATCTTGTTCTAAATTCAGGAATATGCTATTACATGAGTGACCAAACCCAAGAAACATATCAGAACAGTCGACTGTACCGTTTACGGCATTCTACCGCACATATTCTAGCCCAGGCAGTTATGGAGATGTTCCCTGGTGAATCACAGATCGCTATAGGTCCCCCTATTGAAAATGGTTTCTATTATGACTTCGATCTACCTAGAGCACTTACCCTTGAAGATTTACCGGTACTTGAAAAGCGCATGTGTGAGATTATTGCTGGACAACACAAATTCATCCGTACTGAGTCTAATATCGAACAAGCGCGCAAGCAGTTTGCACATCAGAAATACAAATTGGAATTGATAGAAACTATTTCACAAACTCACACGGTTGAAGGTACTGCTGAAAAGAATGAATCGGATGTGATTTCATTCTATACTCATGACACTTTCACTGATCTTTGCCGCGGACCACATTTGGATCATACAGGTGAAATCAATCCAAAAGCCCTAAAGTTATTAAGTGTTGCAGGAGCATACTGGCGCGGAGATTCAAACAATATCATGCTGCAACGAATTTACGGAACGATTTGGAGTACACCAAAAGAACTTAGACAATACCTTTGGACCGTAGAGGAAGCAAAGAAACGGGACCACCGCAAGCTTGGTTCACAATTGGGTCTTTTTCACTTTTCTTCAGACATAGGGCCTGGACTACCACTTTTCACTCCAGCAGGTGAGACTTTAAGGCATTTGATGGAGTCTTATGTGCGCGATGTACAAACTAGATATGGTTATCAGCATGTGTGGACAGGACACATTGCAAAAGAAGACCTTTACAAGAAATCAGGACATTATGAAAATTACCGAGATGCTATGTTTCCGGCCATGACGGATGAGAACATGACATTCCGACTAAAACCTATGAATTGCCCTAGTCATATGACGTTATTCAAAGAAATGGGTAAACACTCATACCGAGACCTGCCAATCCGGTTTGCAGAATTTGCTACTCTTTACCGTTATGAAAAATCTGGCGAACTCACCGGTCTGACTAGAGTACGTTCAGTAACACAGGATGATTGTCATATTTTCTGCACACCGAATCAAATACAGGACGAATTTGCACTGGCACTAGATCTAATACAAGAAGTGCTAGGACGATACCGATTCACAGATTATCGCGTACGTCTATCGCTACGCGATGATGACGGAAAATATGTGCAAGACGATGAAAAATGGAGAATTGCACAATCTGCACTAAAGACCGCGCTAGATAATTCCGGTCTAGATTATTACACTGAAGCTGGAGAAGCAGCTTTTTACGGTCCAAAAGCTGACTTCATGGCTCGCGATGTATTGGGGAGAGAATGGCAACTGTCTACAATACAAGTAGATTTCATCCAGCCTTCTAAACTGAGCCTAACGTACCATGGAGAAGACGGACAGGAGCATACCCCAGTAGTATTACACCGTGCCGTAACTGGTAGCACAGAGCGCTTCCTTGGTGTACTGATAGAACAGTATGCAGGCGCATTTCCACTCTGGCTAGCACCAGTACAAGCAATATTAATCCCTATAACAGATCGAAACTTAGAATATTGTCAGCAATTACGTACTACATTACAAGATAACGGACTAAGGGTGAATATTGACACAGGCAATGAACGAATGAACTCGAAGATACGAAAAGCGCAAGTCCAAAAAGTACCATTTATGCTAATAGTCGGTGATAAAGAAGAGCAAAGCAAATCGGTATCAGTAAGATTGCGGTCTGGAAAGAACATGGGTGCACAAACTATTGACGAATTTATTTCGATAACCAATCAGCAAATATCATCAGGAGACTGATAAGTGGTTCCATCACAATAAGTACCCTCAGAAATCTAAATATCCATATGTGTTAGAGCTTCGTTAGAAATTATCAAGATACCTTGACTGAGTACCAATGCGGCATTATCATCAGCACTGATTTAGCACTTTTTGTTAAGGAGTGCTAATTAATAAAACAGACTAAATAGACTGCTAGGAGGCAACAAAAAGATGTCACTTAATCTAAAGCCGCTAGGCGAACGGCTAATTGTAGAGCCAATAGAACAAGAAGAAACCACGGCCGGCGGTATAGTTTTGCCTGAAACAGCCAAGGAAAAACCTCAAAAAGGTAAAGTGGTTGCTGTAGGGCCTGGAGCACGAGATGAAAGCGGAAGTCGCATCGCTATGGACGTATCTGCAGATGATGAGGTGCTGTTCGCAAAATATGCTGGCACAGAGGTAAAAATCGAAGGTAAAAAATTACTTATACTAAAAGAAAGCGATGTTCTAGCAATTCTAACCGGATGATAACAATAACAAATAGTAAAAGAGGAAAGGACTAAAATCATGGCAGCAAAACAAATAGTTTATGAAGAAGATGCGCGCCGTGCGCTTAAGGCAGGAATAGATAAGCTGGCTGATGCGGTGTCAACCACCTTAGGCCCTAAAGGACGCAATGTAGCACTGGACAAAAAATTTGGTGCTCCTACTGTGACCCATGACGGTGTCACAGTAGCTAAAGATATCGAACTTGAGGACCCCTATGAGAATATGGGGGCACAACTGCTTTCACAGGCTGCAACCAAAACTAACGATATAGCCGGTGATGGTACCACTACCTCAACTGTACTTGCTCAGGCAATGGTACACGAAGGCCTGAAGATGGCTGCTGCCGGAGTAAATCCCATGCTTCTGAAACGAGGGATTGAAGCAGCAACTCAGGCGATAGTTGAAAGCATCAAGGAACAGTCTCAACAGATAAACACCAAGGAAGAAATAGCTTCAGTAGCTGGAATTTCAGCCGCAGATAATGAAATAGGTGAACTGATTGCTGAGGTAATGGATAAAGTAGGTAAAGATGGTGTAATTACTGTGGAAGAATCCAAAGGACTGGAATTTGAAACTGAGTACGTAGACGGTATGCAGTTTGATCGCGGATTTATATCACCGTATTTCGTCACTAGTCCAGAGTCCATGGAATCTGCAATTGAAAACCCATATGTACTGATTCACGACAAGAAAATATCTGCAGCCCAGGACTTGGTTCCCTTGCTAGANNCTCAACAAAATGCGAGGCATGCTAAACGTCTTGGCAGTCAAAGCTCCAGGGTTTGGTGACAGGCGTAAAGCAATGTTGCAGGATATTTGTGTTCTCACCGGTGGCACTGTTATTACTGAAGAACTAGGTCGTAAGCTAGAAAGCACAACCGTAGCTGATCTAGGCCAGGCCGGTAAAATCATCTCTACTAAAGACGACACTACAGTAATAGATGGTAAGGGTGATGAGAAAAAGATCAAAGGACGTATAGAAGAAATAAAAGTTGAAATAGAAAAGAGTACGTCCGACTATGATGCAGAGAAACTTCAAGAACGTTTAGCAAAACTGAGTGGTGGTGTAGCTATTATACGTGTAGGTGCAGCTACTGAGGTCGAGCTAAAGGAAAAGAAGCACCGTGTTGAGGATGCTCTATCGGCAACCCGCGCAGCAGTCGAAGAAGGAATTGTGGCAGGCGGTGGAGTAACCCTAATGAATGCTGTGTCTGCACTCGAGAAAGTTTCATTAGATA
>DCAJ01000028.1:0-1287 GCA_002311455.1 Anaerolineales bacterium UBA1136
AATATAGTATTGGTTGAATCCGCATCACAACCACTACCTTTAACACCAGCTTCCATAATTGGATTTCAACTTCCCAATGCTGGCGCACAGGAGCGGTATTCCATAGGTGCTGTTTCAGGTGCAACCTCTTATACATGGGATGTTCCCACAGGGTGGACCATAGATTTCGGCCAGGGAACAACATATATTTTAACTACAACCACTAGTCTCGATGGTAATGTTACTGTGTATGCTACCAACGGTGCTGGCAATTCAGGGACACAGACTTTGGCAGTTACCACGATAGAGGCTATAACTACCTTTCCCGACACCAGTGCTTTTGCAAACGAAGTTCAACACTCAACTGTAGCGTCTACTAATGGGTTTACATTTGTGGAGACAGGGTGGAGAAATTATATTATCACTGATGACGGAGATTGGAGAGCGGATAAAGCTGGCACAGGCTCTTCAGGTACAGGACCAGGAGACGGTTCAAGCAGTGGCCAGCCTGACCACAATCCAGGAACCTCCAGTGGGTATTACTTATTTGTAGAAGCGAGTTCACCTAATTATCCAAGTAAGACATTCTACTTATGGTCACCACCTTATAATCTGAGTGCTCTAAGTAACCCAATCTGTACCTTCTGGTACAGCATGTATGGCGGAGCTGGCATGGGGACACTATCGGTACAGGTGTCTGTTGATCACGGTAAAACATGGTCCGCTGACTTAAACTACACCTTGTCAGACCGTAATGCTACCAGTGTAAGTGGCAATCAAGGAACAAATTGGTTGCAGGGATTTATCAACCTGTCACCTTACACGAGCGCCACTGCACTTGTTATAAGGTTCACAGCGGTAACGGGTTCTGCTTTAGATGGTGATATTGCCCTCGATGATGTTCAGGTAATGGATTTGCCTGTAACCGCAGTTACTGTTGACGGAAACGTTATTCTATCTGATGATCTCTTTAGTACATCAGGCAGCAATGTTACCATTACAGGCAGTTCTGCCACGACCATTACCAGTAATGGATATAGTTTTTCAATCGTTCAGGTAAACAATTCAAATGGTGTAACCATGACAGATGATTTAACAACTGGGGCATTGGTATTGCTGGATGGTATAATCTCTACGGGATCCAATATATTAACCGTTGAAAATACTATTTGGTCGGCAGTTACTGCTGGTCACAGCGGATCGTTTGTTAATGGTACACTACGACGAAACATAGCTGCTAATACCAGTACTTATGGTTTTCCAGTTGGGCAAGGCACCGGGTCTGCGGATTATTTCAAGGCAGATTTG
>DCAJ01000028.1:1295-2945 GCA_002311455.1 Anaerolineales bacterium UBA1136
AAACAATGGTTTAGACTTACAGGGAAATACAGACTATGTTCAAATGAGTGTTGCAGCACAAACTGAGAGTGGCACTAATACAGATGGATATCTTAACACATCTCAAAATACCACAGATATCGTTGACGTTGTAGCAGATGCGATCTGGACCATGACCCCAAGTAATTCTNNGGGTTGCTGGTGGACAATGGGTTTACCGTTGTGAAAAGGCCTACGGCTTCTGCCACATATGCAGATTGGAGCACCTATGAAAGTACTACAACCATACCAGAAGGTGGTCAGCCAGGAAGAACCATTGCCAGTGGGTATGCTCAAAGGCTAGGATTTACGGGTTTCAGTGATCACGGTGCAGGAAATGGAGGCGGGCCCTTGCCCATTGATTTGGTTTCTTTCACTGCTGATCTCGACAACAGTGATGTTCATGTTGACTGGACCGTAGCTTCCCAAACCAACAATGACTATTTCAATATCCAAAGAAGCATTGACGGGTATGATTGGGAGGATATTGCCACTGTTGCGGGAGCTGGTAGTTCCAGCCAGATGCTGAGCTACTCTTATGTTGACACCGATCCGTACCTGGGTGTTTCCTACTACCGGTTGAAGCAGACTGATTATGATGGCAATTTTGAAATATTTGATCCGGTTGCCGTTTCATATAATGTTGATATCGTAGGATTACTCATCTCACCAAACCCGGTGACAGATGCAATAAGAATAACTACGGATGGTGCAATATATAACGACTTGAACATTATTAGGATCTATGATGTTAAAGGCAATATGGTACTTCACAATAACCTGATAGGGGTACTTAAAAACTATAGTATAAATGTGGATGCGCTCGTCCCAGGAATTTATATTGTTAAATCAAAGAACAGGAAGCAACTGGGTGCGGGAAAATTTGTGAAAGAATAGCTTGACAAAAGATTATACAATACACAGAATGGACAATTTTATAACACCTGTTGAGTCAAGATTATCTATGTAGGCTTAAGCTATAATATGACACACATCGGAATTTGACAAACCTATTTTAGGTGGCAGGTTCGTGAATAGGGGGGGCAGTGCATCACTGCCCCCCTTATTTATTTTCTGTTCTGTAAATTTTGTGGCCAATTAATATTGTACAGATCACTTCTTTCTCCAGCGCATTTCTCGCATTTGCTTGTAATTCTGTTTGTCATAATTCTCTACTTACATATCCTAGTTCAAGTTGACTTTCTCGTACGCTGATTCAGAGCTGTTAATATGTAGCTGTGTATCATCACCCTGGGCTTATCATGATTTTGCCCTCAATTTTGGCAATTCTGTACTGCGTTTATTGGTCAGTTTCCCTTCATAGGCCTATTGGATAATTGTCTCCATCGCGTATAGTCCCATAATGGGACTTTCGTCCCAATAAGGAACATATTCCCACCATATTCAATAAGTAACTGATTGGCATTCAGCCACATAGCTGCTATGGCATAGTGTTTACAATACATGGGATGAACCGAATTAACTTATTGCCTAAAACTACAAATTATGAGAACTGCCAACCAAGGAATTATGTTTCGACGCCCTTTACTACTTGGGTTTCTTTATAAAGAGATGCAAGACAAAGATTTTTCGTTAGGTGGTAGGTTCGAAAATAGGGGAGGCAGACACACC
>DCAJ01000028.1:3199-7290 GCA_002311455.1 Anaerolineales bacterium UBA1136
GGAGGCAGACGCACCGCTGCCTCCCTTATTTATTTGCAGTTCTCCCAACCTCATCGTCTAAGGGTATTTCCCATCACTTTAGAGAAAGTAACTAATTCGCTCATAGAGCAACTCAATGAGCGAATCACCTATTCACAAGAAAGGTTCATACGGAATACGGTCAACCAAATGCAAGATAAACTGGTCTAAATGACTCACCTTGTTTGTGGAATGACAACTGGTTTCCGATGCCCCCAGTATTGTCCTTTACAACTCACTTGTCATCTTGCTTGAGTATACTCTATGCAGTGATAGGAGTAGGTGATAGACGCTCTCATGCTGAGAAATACAATTAATTTATTACCGATGTGAGGTTGTAGGTGGCAGTTATGTGCCAAATCATCTAAATTATAGCGCGGAAGAATACCAGGGGTCATCATGACCAGTGAGCGAATGCGGCACAACGGAATGTAGAACCCTATGCCTGTATAGGATTTACCCCATTGTGTAGGAATACCGTAAATACGCTTCCAACATTTGGCTCACTTTGAACTTCAATCCAGCCGCCTCGTTGCTCTACAATTTGTTTTACGGTATAAAGGCCGATTCCTTTACCTTGGGCATCTAAGTCAAAACGTTGGAAAAGGCCAAATAACTTTTTGCCGTACTTTTGAAGGTCGATCCCCTTCCCATTATCTTTCACTTCCAGAAACTTCCATCCATCTTTTATTCCCGCAGTGATCTTAACTGCAGGATTCACATCATCCTTTCGATACTTGATCGCATTACTTACTAAGTTTTGAATGATGCTCTTCAATTGTACGGTTGAGTAGGTTACCGTCTTAAATGCATGTAAATCTACTTCCAGTTTGGTGCCAGACTTTTGAATTTGTGCCTCCATATCAGCATTAATATCATCTATGACAGATTGAATATCAACCGTTTCCTGGCTGTCTTTGTTCTTCTGTGTCAACTGAATAACCTCATTGAGGTCCGTAATCGTTTGCTCTAATCTCTTTGTAACTCCAGTCATCTTATTTACGATCAAGCTTTGATCCTCTGATAGCGAACCTTCCTCCTTAAGGTAAGCGAATAGGCTGTTCAGGTTCCTTAAAGGCTCCTTTAAGTCGTGCGTTGCAACATAATTGAACTGCTGTAGCGCCTGGTTCGTTTTTGCTAGTTGCTCCGCCTGTCTTAGAACTTGCTGCTCGGCGCTCTTGCGAGCTCTTATATCGCGTACAAAGCTTTGAATTACATGTTGGCCCTTGTAAGTGAACACTTTGCTGCTCACCTCTACATACACAAAGGAACCATCCTTGTGCAGTTGCCTGGCCTCAAAAATAACGCTCCCACTGATCATCAATTCGCCAATATGCATTTTGATACTATCGAGATCTTCCGGCGCATATAGCTCTGTGAAAGGTCGCCCTATAAGCTCCGTCTCATTATATCCAAGTTGTTCTCTGCCTGCTTTGTTAACGCTTATTATCTCTTTCGTCCCTATATCAATTACAAAGATGCCGTCATTGGCCGCATCCAGGATTGAACCGAATTCATCACGTTCAACCGTTGACTCCTGCAGTTCTTCAGACA
Organism: Anaerolineales bacterium UBA1136; assembly: GCA_002311455.1. Taxonomy (GTDB): domain Bacteria; phylum Chloroflexota; class Anaerolineae; order Anaerolineales; family UBA11657; genus UBA11657. Next base: position 4,772 of record DCAJ01000028.1, read on the forward strand.
GCATATTTACTATAGCGATCAGCGACCGAATCCTCGTAAGGCGCTTATCTTGTTCGTCTCTGCTCATATCTCTAAAGGTATTTAATCGTTTAATTGCCTTTCGAGAAGTGGTAATATGATTTGGTTCGGGAAATCAATGCATGGCCTGTTAAAAAGATTTTCACATTTACTTCACTCATGCCTGAGCTTGTTTCTGACCCTTTTAACCTCGTTACAGATTTAGTTCGCTTAATAGTAAATTGGTTTGTCTGTGCAGCTACTGCGTTCAGCCGGCACACATCTTCTACATCCTGTGTGTGATCTTTACTAATAATATCTATGACGTGTTCCAGGGTATTAACATCCTTTACTGTCCGATCTGCAGTAAGAGGGCGTTGGGGAAGACCATCCCTAACGGGTCCATACACAGAAGCCCAAAGCATCCTTTGGGTAGCTGTATTGTTCACCAGTTCCTTACTATGTTCCTGGTTGTTGCTCATAATTTCTATGTTATGATCCTTTGAGCAAGAACAATGTTGTTATTGCTCTATTTTCTAATTAACTCTATCAGTGTCACCGTCGTTTCTAGTTTCCATTAGTTTGATTTTTGTGGTAGATAATATCATATATTATTAAGTGGTAGTTTAGGTATCTGAGTTTATTTAAACATTAGCAAAAATTGCACACGATCACTCCTGGTTGGTCGAAACATCTACCAGGGAGGGATCAAATTCGATTTGTTTAACCTGGTACTTTACAACTCCTTCAATTTGTTCATTATCAAGAAAGCAGTATAGTACTGTTAACCCGGGATCCCCACAAATGCCTTTTTTTACTTCAATGGTCTCAAATTCACCTGCATTAACAGACCGTTGTATGAGGAACATGCAGTTCTTGGTCAGGCCGGTGATTCGCCAATTGAGAAACACCTTGTCGCCAATCTTTTTGACCTTGGATTCAATAAAAGATTCAGTAGTTATCTCAACGCCCTTTTCCGGACCAGCATGATTCGTTGGGTCATAATTGCCAAATGATGTGAAATAAACCATCATTTCGTCAGATGTATTTTGCCTGGTGTTATAGTTTGTTGTTTTCATGCCGCAAGTTTTGAGATTCTTACTAACTAATCATATTTTACTTGCCTTGTCTAATACAAATATAGCAACATGAGTAGGGGTAAGCAATCCAAGATTCACCTTGAAAGTACATATGCAAGAAAATGGTGCTTTTTGTACGCATTGAAAGATATGATATATCAGGGGATAGGTTAACTTACTATAATATGACCCGCGGGTTGGGGAAAGCAAATCTTTAGTATTGTACCAGGCATGATCCTTTAGCGCTTACTTTTTGATGATCACCCGCTTTTCGCCTGGGCCAACCTTCTTGATTACTTCCCACTCACCGTCCGCGTTTTTGCGTTCAATCTCGTAGTGGTGGACGCCCGCGTCCCACTCATCATAGGGCGTCCAGTATAGGACTGGATGGTCTTCAATGACGTCACTTTGCAACAGAATTGAAGTTCCTGGCGACCCAGCATCATTGAGTACCTCACAGATGTTTTGCACTTCAATCTTATATTGATATGTAGCTTCATTAATGTTGACATCTTCATCAATATACGAGGTGCTATAGGGGCCAACAGTGGCTTTGAAAAGATATGTGCCACTCTCCTCGGCGCGGAATATTTTGTACTGTGCGACATATTCTGGAGCTATGACTGGAGGAGCCCATTCAGTGAGTATGTAAGAATTCTCTTGAACAGTAGATCGAATTACATTGACAACCTGCCCTATAAACTTGTTATCGATTGGACCTGCTATCGTCGTATCACTAAGAGAACCAAGTTGCTTACCACATACAGAGGTTGCCAGTATTCTGTAGCTAAAGAGATCGGGACAGACTATTGAAGTGTCCGTGAAGGTGAGCTGCCCCGCTTCGACAGATCCGATGAATACTTGTGAAGTTGCACCTTGCTTTGAGCGGAATATTTCATAGGAAGCAATTTTGCAACCCTGGTAAGGTGTCCAATTCAGTTCTACTTTGTCACTATAGGTTGTAGAAGAGAGCTCGATAGTACAATGGCTGATAAGTTCCTTCGCGTTACTCACATTTCCGCATTGATCCACTGTTTGAATTACGTAGCAGTAGGAGGTTGTTAAAGTATTTACACTCTCATCAATAAACTGAGTGGTCGTTCGTGCCGCAAGTTGGACCACCTTGATATACGAGCCACCACCACTCTCTCGTCGAATAATTCGATATGCGGCAAAGTCCTCGACGGCCACTTCGTCCCACACAATTCGTATGGCTGTATTGGAGACAACGGTTACAAGATTCACATTGGGTGCTTCTGGTGCCAATGTGTCAAAGATATAGAGCAAGTTAGGTTTAGAGAGATCCGACTTACAACCATTGGAATTTATAACGATCAATGATACATCAGCATAACCAATATCCGGTAATGTTAGTGTGGGGTTGATATCGTTACTTGTAAGACTTCCTGCAACCCATGTGAAACTTGGTGCTATAGTATCCTG
>DCAJ01000012.1:0-258 GCA_002311455.1 Anaerolineales bacterium UBA1136
GCAGAATTTTACTGTGCAGCAATTCCTGGCGCGTAACAATTTTGCTTTAAGAATGTCCGACAACGAACCAATATTTCTCCATGAGACTTTTTATGCACTTATGCAAGGATATGATGCGGTTGCCATGAATGCGGATGTACAAGTCGGAGGTACTGACCAATTATTCAATATAATAGTGGCAGGACGAAAATTGCAGCAGGCTATGGGCTTGCAACCTCAAGTAGGCATTGTTTTGGGAATATTGCCTGGTACAGATGG
>DCAJ01000012.1:367-7144 GCA_002311455.1 Anaerolineales bacterium UBA1136
AGCATAGAATGTCAAAAACTATGGGAAATCACATACCGATTGCATCTAGTCCGGAGGATATGTTTGGGAAGATAATGAGTATTCCAGATCATGCTATGAATTCCTACTGGCGCTTGGCAACACGGTATAGCCCAGTGCAGATTCGCGAACATGACGTAATGGTTGATGCGGGTAACATGCATCCCAAAGACGCAAAACTGGAGCTTGCTTCAGAGATTACGGATATATTTTGGGGTATAGAGGAATCGGAACGTGCCAAATCTTACTTTCAGAGTGTTTTTCAAGCAGGTGATTTGCCAGAAGATATAGGTAACTACAATGTTAGTCTGACTAGTAGTTTAGTGGAAGTTTTGGTAGGATGCGAGTTTGCTGGCAGTCGTAGTAGCGCTCGTAGATTGATAGAACAAGGTGCTGTAAGACTGGATAGTGTGAAAATACTAGATGTACAGGCTAAACTGTGTGATTCTGGAAATGTGATTCTTCAAGTTGGAAAGAGGCGGGTAATCAACTTGATTATTAGGGGTGAATAACTAAGTACAATTCATCATTGAGTATTGCCTGTAAGTAAATATTTTCTAGCTGATTAACATCATTGTTTTGTGGTTGAGAATACGTAACCCATACTCAAATACGTTAGCAGCATTGCCGAACCCCCATAGCTGATAAATATAAGTGGTACTCCAGTGAGTGGCAATATATGTAATACTCCACCTATGTTGACAATTGTTTGAATTAGGAATAATAATACTATTCCTGTGTTTAATAATGCAGAGAAAGAGTGTCTTGGGAGTAGTGCGGTAGATCGGAATATTCTGTATATAAGGGTCGCGAGCAGAATTATTACTGCTATGCCACCTATATATCCCCATTCAGTGACAATACTAGCAAAAACGAAGTCTGAGTGACCTAAGGGAATGTGGTGTGGTGTACCAGACCCCAATCCTGTTCCAGTAATTCCACCGCTACTCATAGCAATCCATGCTTGGCAATCCATGCTTGAGATATTTGGTAAAAATTACTGTCGCTTCTAAACCATGGATCTATCCACCCATGGAGCCTAATTTTAACTAAATCAGAATAGATGTATGCTAGTAATAGGGCTAATAAGAAGAGAATTGCGCCGGATATTGCTATCGTTTCCGGCGAGTACGCAGGTAAAATATTCCCAAAAAGCACCAATAAATTAGCCATCCAGCACCTAAATCACCCTGAATTATTACCATAAAAGACCACATTGTTATCAGAGGTACAAGAAATGCTGCGGGAAGCGAGTATTTGTTTTGATTTTGTCGCAAAATCAGATTTGTCCGGTGTCTCGAAAGATATGCTGCTAAAAAGAACACTATTAAGACTTTAAGTAATTCGGATGGTTGAAAATATATGCTGTGGTTTATGAAATTGACAGATAATATTGGCAGCCATAGCTTAGGACCTATTCCAGAAGGACTTACTCCAACTAATACAGTTAGGGCAGTAATCAATATGCCTGCAACAAGTGATAGATAAGGATGTTTTTCCAGGAATACAAGGTGCTGTGACCAACGAATGATAGTTAACATACACATAATACTGATTGCGAACCACATAGCATATCTGAAAGCATATGTTCCCTGTAGACGCCATATGGTAATCATTCCCCAACCAGTCAATAATGTCATTATTGGAAACATCAGGGCATCCCTGTAAGGAATCCACGTACTGAGTAGGAAATGTCCTAATATAGATAATGTAATCCAGAGGATTATCGAAATAATAAATAGGGTATTGAATTGTGCTGAGGTAGTTTTTGGCGGGTATAAAAGCTTCAGAGCAACCGCCGATAGGCATACAAATAAAATAGCTAGCAACAACAGCAATGCCTCGCGTCTATTTGTGAGGGAAGACGGTACGTATATACTCTTTATATGATTGATGCTCACTTATAGATATTTGTCAATTAACAAGCCTAGATGTTTTTTGGCTTCATTTGTCATTGCGTCAGCATGGGTGATCAATGCATCTGCCAACGTATTACTGCAATTGCAATTTAGATTTTGATTCGAAGGTAGATTGTTTGCTAAGTTACGTAAGGCATCTTGTGCTGTTGTGGTATTTTGTATTAGAGTGCGTATGATTATCTCGACACTCACTGGAATTTCGCTGATATGCCACACATCATAGTCTGTAACATGGCCCATTACGGCATAGCATATTTCTGCCTCTCGTGCTAGAAATGCTTCAGGACTTGTAGTCATTCCAATGATACTCATTCCCCATTGTCGAAATATGTTACTTTCTGCCTTTGTACTGAAATGTGGACCTTCTATAGTAATGAAATCTCCACCTTCATGTACTGTTGCTCCTGTATCCTTCACTGATTTAGCTAGAGCTTTTGATAGGTCTAAACAAAATGGATCTGCTACACCTATATGAGCAACAATTCCATTGTCAAAGAAAGAGCTAATCCTTTTACGTGTGTTATCAAACAAACCATCAGGTATAACTATGTTACCCGGTGCAAATTCCTCTTGGAGTGACCCAACTGCACTTACTGATATAATGCGTTTAACCCCTAATAGTTTTAGAGCATATATATTGGCTCTATAATTTATTTCAGATGGCGAAATAGTGTGTCCTTTTCCATGCCGTGCTAAGAATGCTACTTTTTGATTGCTAAGTATCCCGGTCATTATTGTGCTACTGGGTTCACCGAAAGGGGTATCGACTCCCAACTCTTTTTTGTCGGTTAAACCTGGCATATCGTATAGGCCACTACCACCGATGAACGCTAATGATATATCTGTGTTCATATCAGCACCTTATTTACCTGGAGTGTATAACAGATATCGAATTAGGATGCGGTGTAGTGTTACGGTATGGAAACAAGAGAACCAGTAATTTTATTGTTTATATGTATTAACAGTGTTGTCAAGATGGATTAGATTGTTTGTAGTGAATGTTTCAATATCAATTCTTTCTGACTGTATAGGAAACACATTGTTGGCAATTGAATCTATATCAATCAATGAAGTGACTTCTGGACGTAGATGTTTAAAATAACTGCTAATTTCCAGGCTGCTTGCCAGTACCTCAGCACGGGCTACCATAGCCTGGATTGCTTCAGCTTGACGAATTGTTCGTGTATTGACATCTTCATGTCTTATTATGTAATCAATAGTGCTAGCACCGTTTTGATTGTCACCTAATATACTAATTCCGCCTAGTTCGTCTATGAGCCAGGCGAATTGTTTTCTGTTTAGAATAAACTCGGCAGTGATAGAGCTTGGTATTAGACTTTCTATGGATTTTGTTAATGTTTTTGGTGTCTGGATAAATTGATTTTCTAGAGCAGGTGTAACTGGTACACCTTTAAGGAACACCCTATCGTATTTGTTGCTAAAAGATATTGTCCATAATGCTTCTAGTTTAGATGGTTCAACTGGTTTTTCTGAATTTACTCCGACTACCAAATAAGTTTTTGTAGACTTGGCTTTTGTACTATGATGGTTGTGAAGCTGAGTTAAGGTATGTAATGGATTTTGAATAGTAATGGTACTTTGTATTCCAATTGTTGAACCAACGCATGCACCTAAAATTACGAAGACTAAAGTAGTTACATGAATGAAAGATTTAGGCCAGTATGATGATGTCATTTTTAGAATAGTTTCAATGTCACTATGAATGCTAAAACAGCACTTGTTGTAAAGGCTGCAGACCAGATTATCATTAAGCGCATTGTTAGCCCAATTGTGAGATGTGTAAATAGATGGGAGACATTTAGTATCCACCAAGTCGTAGCTCGCAGGATTTTGATCTCAATAGCGCCGGTGAGAGATTTAACTAGCATAAACAGTTCTTATTAGACGATAGTGTTTGGTAGGCGAGTATGTATATTATTTTGATAAAGCCATTTTTAAGACTTTACCTTTGTGATTAGCCACGACACGTACTATCCTGTTCATCATATATCCCCCTGGCATTGCAGCGACACCCTTGTAGGTTAGTAGGTACCTATAATTCTGAATAGCCTTGGATGAGGTTTTGGTATTTGGAATGGATTGCTTGCTTACGCTTGGTGAAACACCCTTGAGTTCAGGGAATTTTTTGTATACCCTTACAGATATTGTTTTTATATTTCCTGAGCTTAAACTCATAAGCATCCCCCATTTAGGTATTGTTAGTTTCTATAGAATCTTTAATACGTTGCCTGCGAAGGAAGGCAGGCGTGTCCAAATTGTAAGGTGAAGGACTATATGGAAAAGCTTCTTGAGTAGTGCCTGATGGGATGAATTGGTCTAATTCCTTGTGGACAGAGCTTGACCCTTCAAGTTCCGTCAATTCAGATTTGGTATAATCAAATACTTGTCTAAATGGTATCTCACCAATCACGTTCTCTAACGAGTGTCCACCCACTCCAGTTGCAAGGATAATGATCTGAACTCGGTCTTGTAGTTGCTCCTCAACTGTTATTCCTAAAGTAACTTCTGAGTTAGGACCAATTGCCGTGCGTATTTCTTCTACTGCCCACTGCACTTCAGCCATAGGTAGACTGCGACCGCCCGTAAAATGTACAAGTAGGGCTGTAGCGTAGTTCATGCCAGAAATATCTTGTAAAGGATGGTGAAGTGCAGATCGTACTGCATCTATTGTAGCATTGTTACCTTTACCATGACCAATGGCCAGTACGGCACCCCCTGATTGATGAAGAAGTGCCCGCACATCTGCAAAATCAACATTTATTAATCCGGGTTTTAATACAACTTCGGTAATTGCTTGAATGCCTTGCCTCAGGATATCGTCTGCTATTCTGAATGCTACATCTAATGTGACATGCTTGGGGACAATTTGGAGTAGACGCTCGTTAGGGACTGTTATAAGTGTGTCACAATGGCTCTGCAATACTGCTATACCTTGCATAGCATTGTGGTATCGGCAAGTACCTTCAAAATTGAATGGCATTGTAACCACTGCGACTGTGATGATATCTAAATCTCTAGCTAACTCGGCTACAACAGGAGCAGCGCCGGTTCCGGTTCCACCTCCCATACCACAGGTTATAAACAATATGTCAGCATTTTCTATGATTTCTGATAGATCACTTAGACTCTCATAGGCAGCTGTTTCACCAATTAGAGGGTCTCCCCCAGTCCCATGTCCGGTAGTGAGGTGTTTCCCCAAAAGTACTTTAGTAGGAGCTTCATTTTCGTGCAAAGCTTGTCTGTCTGTATTGGCTGCTAAGAACTCAACTCCATCTATTCCGAACTGTATCATACGGTCAACGGCGTTGGAACCTGCACCTCCTAGACCGATAACTTTAATTACTGTATTTTGGTCACATTCAAGGTCCATTAGACTTTTAATAGTTGGATGCTCTCGTGCAGATTGGTGTATATTCATGATTTACATCAGTATCTTGTTTGGTAATGGTTGTGTGTTACTAGAGATATGATCTAAGTCTTCATAGTTGATCCTATGGGTTGTGCATCCAGCTTGCTTTAACTTGTTTTCCACATCAAGGCTGATTTCATGATGGTTAGCTATTATAGTTACAGTTTCGGCCAGAAGTGCGGCATCTACTGAGTATCCACAACATGCATCCTGACCCTGCACTAATGTTCCAGCAATATTCCAGTGCCATTCAGATAATCCCCAGTCAAAACGTGGTAGCAAAACGTAATGTCTCAATGATTTCTTCGTGTTTAGAGAGCTTATATATTCTTTGCCAAGAGTTATCATGTCAGGATAATTCTTGGCGATCATGTTCTTTAATTGCTTTGCTGCTGGAGCTACAATTCCTTTGGCTGGTAACCAAGCATCTTCTGAGTCTGCATGGTCTGCTTCAGTACATAGCAACCAATAGTTGACGTTCAGTAAGTAGTCAGGTAGATGTCCAGCAAGCATAGCGTTTGCAATGGTGGTATTGCAAGTTGTGTGCCAAGCGGTATCCTTCTTTTGCTTTGTTCTGGGATCTAGCTGACCTCGTCTAGCTCCACCAGCTAGCATTAACATAGGTCGTATGTCCCCTAGAACGTTTTCCATGACTTCTGCGTACCAATCGAATGACCAGAACCCAGTTTGATCTTGTGATCCTGGAGGTGTGCGATATGGCTGGGATGCAGGCCAGGCCTTATTACCACCTCTTCCCCAATCGGCTGCATGTGGGCCTACAAGTGAATATATACCTAGTACTAGATTGTCAATTATTTCTTGGTGTTGCCTATCGATGATAGCTTTTAGCACAGTACTTAGGAATGATGTATCCCAATATATTCCTCCTTGGTAGAGTGGAGGCAGTATTGCTGGCAAATCGCAGCCTATTTGCAACTGTGCAATGGGTATCCAGCAGTCTACAAAACGTTCAACAAGATTTTTCTGTTCGAAATCTCCTACTTTCCATGATATACGCATATTAGGACAGTTAAATACGCATACATATTTCACGCCCCAGTTGGCATAAGCACGCATTGTGCTGTCTATTACATCAAGATCCAAAGGCTTGATACAGTCGGTTTTAATATGGATTATTGGCTCTATACTCGATTGTACTAGTGGCGATAGGAATGTCTCTGGGATAGATCTGTTCGTGGAACTGACTAATGTCAACCAACTTGCTCCTAAATTCTGTAGTTCAGGTAACCAGTGCTCTATGTCTGTAGAGCGGTAGTGCGAGTCATCAGGAAAATAATGAAACCCAATCCCAGTATCAGTGGAAAGTTTGCGATTTATATCTGGATTCTCTTGAGTATGCATGTATTTATCCTTATGAGATGATTTATCTGGATACTGAGAATTTGATTA
>DCAJ01000012.1:7172-16909 GCA_002311455.1 Anaerolineales bacterium UBA1136
GTTGACAGTGACATGTGCGTATTGTTGCTTTTGATGATGCCTGAAATCAAGCGTCCGTTGGGTAGAATACACGAACCGTTCTAGGTCATAAGAGATGGTTTTACTGTGAGTGTGATGTGCCATGCAGGAATGGTCATGACCATCACATCCTAGATGAGGTTTACGTACAGCGAATTCCCCCGTTTCCATACCTGGCAAATAATGTGACACCAATGCTCTTACCTGTGCTAAGGCCTCTGGGTTGTCTAAGGCTTTGGCACAAGCATTATGGCTCTTGGCACATGCAGCTTGTAGATTGGAGACCGGTATTGGCATTGATTTTGGTATAGCGATAGTCGGAGCTGGCAACATTCTTGGACCTCGTAGTAGTGGGTCCCCGTACAGCACAAAGCTTAGTAGGGCTTTTTGATCCTCTCCATCCAGGAAACCTTGGCGCGAATGCATGGTTTGTGCTAATCCCATTCTAGATCGTCGCAATGCTTCACCAATTTGCAAACCTTCTCTAAGGTGCTGCCAGAAGAATCTACCTACTAGGTCAGCACCTATTAGTGGAGTGCCCACAGCACCATATGCTATACGAGTAGAACCTACAACTGCACGGCTGCCTGCTTGAAGAAAATGTAGACACAATGCGTCTTCAGAAGACTTTTTCATAATTATGTTGGCCCCATAACAAGCTTCAGTAAACACTATCGATGGTGCTTGACCATGATTTATGTCAGAGGGTCTTAGTGCTACTGGATATTGCGGTATTTGACCATCAAATGATATGCTTTCTCCAAACCACTCAGGCGCATTTTCAAGACCATGTAAATTGCAGTAAAGCAGATCTGAAATTTGGGCTAGACGCGCTACAGGGATGTTTTTGGCTTCAATGGGAGGGCTGCTAATTAGATCTCTCCTATGTCCAATTACGTTAAACACTTCTAGAGAAGCGTCACACCATATGTCTGCACTGTAGCCTAAATTGTGTTGTTTAGCAGCTCCTGGTTGCCAAGATGGTATAAGCCATCTGAGCCATCTGAAGAAAAGCGGAAATTGCAGTGGATGTTCATTGTGGGCCCTAATAGTGCTCTGAATTAGATTTGTTAATGTGCTTGGATTATCTCCGGAGTGGGTTGGTAGCCTACCCACTGGCCATTTGGGAACGAAGTAGTTTTCATCATCTGTTCCGTAAGGATTGTCGGAAGGTATGTTCTTGTCATGGTCGTCCGTTGGGTTAGGTAGACGATGAAATGGTACAATATTGTCCCCACCAATCAATAATGTAGAACCAATATACTTATTATTTTTATTTAATTGAGAATTTATCTCTTTGATTACACTCTTGATAGCGGTGGCTTCCTTTCCATTTACAGCCGATAGATGAAAAGGTGCTATGCTTTCAGACACATCTGGCAATATCACCAGACACTCTATACCTGTTCTTTTGGTAGTTGTTTCTGCTAGCAATCTGGTTAGGGTCAATATTTTCTCTGCTCCATTAGTACCAAATTGTTCGATAAGTGGACGGGCGCAGGTGATAATGACATGTACGGGCTTATTTTTTGAGACCTTAGTGTTTTCGGGAGGTATTTTGGAGCCATTGGAATGTAATTTTATGTCATCTGAATCCAAGTCATTCTGTATGGTAACAAGATGTTCATTACTATTTTGGTTTCTACCGTTTAGATCACTAGATTGTGACACAGAGACGTCTACTGTTGAGTTGTCATGATTGTCAGTCAGGTAAGAGTGGCTGCCCAAGTTATGCGAAACTGATTGTGGATCAATTGTGCTTGAATCTACACTAGCAGTATATGTATCACTGCTATATGGTTTGGCTGCGTCTACCGTTGTATTAACAAAAGCATTAGCTTCCGTTTCATTAAAGTTGCTGATATGTTGAGTGTTATTCGTCGGGGAAGTATTTTTCTCTGTGTTTAGACCGGTAGCCACATCATTATGTTTTGGATATGAGTCTAAGATATCTGTAGGAGTTGTGTAATTGGGGTGCGCATTGTGGCCATCTCCTATCTGATTGATTCCCAATGTGGAAGCAATATCTGTAGGAATTGGAGCAGGTTGTTCAATCAACGGCTCGGGAGGCCAAATAGGTCGATACGAATGATCATCTTGCCAATAACGGTCGACTACTTCTCTAGCAGGATCTAAGTAAACCACATCATGTAAGAGCTCCACTCCTCTTGTGTAATCTCCTGTTCGCAATAGGGACTCCGCAAGACATAGATTGATTGCTATGCATTGTGGCCACCTGTCATAGAATCCCTGTGATAGAGGAAATGCGAGTTCTGTCTTACCTGAAAGCCAATGACTTTTGATTAGCAATAAAGCTGGAAGCGGGGAATTAGGGTTCGCCTGCAGTGCGTGTTCAGCTGCCTTACTGGCAGTGTCCCATTGTAGGTTTTCAATTGCAGTGTAACTTTCGCGTGTAGCTACTAGCCAGGGTATGCGCGGTAGTGATTGGCCTAGCAATATACGTGTTAAGCCATCAGATAAAGAGAGAACTTCATTTTCACCAATGGTACGTGCAGCACTAGCAAGTATCTTGTGTACCGATACTTGCTCAGGATCAACTATGGCTAGTTTTTCCAATATGACGAAGGCTTCGTGTTGATTATTTTCAGCTATTAGGGACTGTGCCAGTAATAGGTTAATTGTAAAGTCTTCTGACCATACCTGTAACCATGTCCGTGCTAGCTTACGTGCATAATCCGGTCTTTGGGTGCTTAGTGATGCTTCAATAAGTCGGATAAGTTGAGTGCGGTTTAACACACATATACGAGTGCAAGGATCATGCCACCAGATGTATTCTTACACTTGTAAGTCGGTATTACATTACTTCATTAGACGCAAGTGTTAGTGACTGAATAAAGACGAGTAAGGCTAGGTAGTAGCATCACCGCTTATTAGTCCAAGTGCAGATACTGCGGCAAGTTGTCTATGTGCCGATACATTGTTTGGGTCAATCTCTACTGACTTCTTGAACATCAACATTGCTTCTGAGTAATCCTTAAGTTGTTTCAAGGCTAGGCCTGCTTTGAAATATAAATTGGCGTTTGTAGGTGCAAGTTTTATGGAAATTGAATATGCTTTGTATGCTCTATCGAACTGCTTGCGAGCTACAAAAAGATTGCCTAGTGTTGCCTGTAATTTGCCAGAGTCATCATCATCACTCTGCAGTTTTACGGCATTATCTAAATGTAACATTGCTTTATCTAGCTCATTATGTTTTATACATAAATCAGCAATGCGCAAGTGACAGTGAAAGTGTAGGGGCGCTAACTTAATAGCCTTAGTAAAAGCATTAATGCTGGCTTCGATATCACCAGATTGCTCGTAAAGGTCTCCTAGTAGCTCCCAGGCGTCGTGATTTTCACTAAAGGCTTCAATATCCGATTCAAGTACTGATAAAGCTTGGTCATGTTTTGATGCATTACTCAAAAGCCTAGCTTTTTCTAGTATGACTGGTCCTGGGTCATTAGTGTTTTCTATAGCATGATCAATTGAAACTATGGCGTTATTGGTGTCACCTTGTGCAGCGTATAACTCTGCTAGAATGGTTAGTGCAGTACTATTGTCAGGATTTTGTTTGAGCACTTTTAGTGCATAGGCTTCTGATTTATCTTTTTCTCCGAGAAGCATGGCGGCTTTTAGTACTCCTACAATGGGCTCGATGTCTCCAGGGCAAAGGTTGGCAGCTTTTTCGAAGCGTTCCATTGCTGCTGATACGTCTCCTTGCTGCATACATACTCTACCGGCTTCAATTAGTAACTCGGTTTCAGTGCCGCCGTGTTTTAATGCTGCATCATACTGTTCTCGCGCAGCCGCATTGTCTCCATCAGACGAATAGGCGCGCGCAAGCTCTATTTGGTAGTTGATAACAATATTTTCTTCTAGTTGTTGTTCTGATGACAGCTGTACTGCTTTTTGGAAATGGGATAATGCAGCTGCTGATTCGTCTAGTTCTCTACATAATGTTCCTAATTGAAAATGCCAGGATGAATGTTCCGGCTCTATTTGTAGAGCCCGTGCTATAGCAGTTCTGGCTTCCTCTATGTTTCCTAGAACTATATGTACCTTTCCTAGCATATATTGTGCTATAGCATCGTTAGGTTCTATAGATATAGCTCGTTCTACAGATTGGGTTTGGCCATCATGATCTTTTCGAATGGAGTAAATGTTACTTATCTCTAACAGAGCATTTGTATTGTCAGGATATCTATCTAGTACCCATCGAGCTGCCTGTTCTGCTTTATCTAACTTTCCAGTTGACAAATATGACGCAGCTAAGGCGCAGTAAATCTCAGCACTTTCTGTTTGACTCGCAGCTAGCTCTAGTGCAGGAATAGCTGTATCCATGTCTCCAACAAGTGATTGAGCTCGAGCCAGCCATTCTTGTATTACCATTGCATTGGTTCCAAGTTTGGCTGCTCGCTGCAAAGTACTCGCAACAAGTCGACGTTCCTCGTCAGATCTTAGATCGTTTCTTTCATACAGTCTTCTACGTTCTTGAGAACGTACCAATTCTGTTGCAATAGATATTAGTGTGTCCGAGTCAGCGTCAATGGAGTCTGCTACACGTGTTAGGTATTTTATAGCACTTTTGCGTCTCTCACTCTGTAATAGGACTATCCCAGCGTTAGTAAGTACATCTATGTCGGTTGGTGCATGGGCTAGTGCTTTTTCAGCTTCGCTAGCTGCCGTTGAACTGTTTGCTGTTAAAGATAGTACACGTGCTAGCATAGCCCTATAAATTCCCTTTTCTGGAACTAGATCAAGTGATATCTTGAAGGCTGACAAAGCAGCATCATAATTATGTAACTGAAAATGTAGTAGGCCAGCACGATAAGAAGTGTCGGCCGACTCAAAACAGTCGGTCCCTATATTCTTTAGGTGCCTTTGCGCCCGGTTTTGTTCCCCTATAGCCATAGCGGCTTCAGCTGCCCCTAGAACAGCATTAGTGTTTTCAGCATCAACTTCAATTGCGCTTTCAAAAGCTGTACTGGCTTCCTCGTATCGGTCTTGAACCATTAGGACCTCTCCTAATTTTTTCTGTAATGTAGCGTTATCAGGTTCTTCAAGCAATGCTTTTTGCCAGAGTGCAGTGGCCTTAGCTTTTTGTTTTTGCGCAATCAGAGTATCACCAGCACGTGCTAGATAAGATGCTCTTGATGAGCCATTTGAGTTCTCGTCATTCTTTGACAAATCTACTGCGCGCAGGAATGTGTCGTGAGCGTGCTGATATTGTTTTGATTTGAATTGTGACTCCCCGAGCGTTTCCAGTACACCTAGATCATCTGGGTCAATAGTAATTGCTCTGTTTAGAACTTCGAGGGCAGTTTTTTCATCTCCAAGCGCGCTAAGACAATTAGCCAATTGTTTCTGCAGCTTGGCATTATGAGGTTCAAGTGTTATTGCCTTTTCCAAGGCACTCTGAGCTTCTGCCCATCTTTCTGATTGTTGATAAAGTTTAGATAAATCACTATGAATACTTGCGTCATCCGGATCAAGAGCACTTGCTCGGTGTAGAAGTTCAATAGCTTGTTGTTGATGGCCTGCTTTTGATGACACCAAGGCAGTTTCCTTAATGGATATAGTATCGTCCGGTGCAAGACTGATAACACGCTCTAAGTACGGCAATGCATCTGACCACATCTCCGAATGCATATAAGCTTTAGATGCTGCCTTTTGTAGCTCTAAGTCGGTAGTATGTTTTGCGGCAGCTGGAACTAAGGTTGCGATCGCAGCTTTAGAATCGTTGAGTGCAAGACAGCAGTTTCCAATCTTTGCTAGTAAACTTTTGTCATCAGGAGTTATCTCAATTGCTCTTTGATACATTCTAAGAGCATTCTGCCAATCTAAGGTGTTCTCTAGGACATTTCCGTATGTGGATAGGATTTCAACATCATTAGTCTGATCATCAACCAATGGTTGTAGGCTGACACGAGCAAGTTCGTATTCTTGCAATGCAAGAGCCAGTTCCCCAGTGCGCTTAGATAGATCCCTGGAGCGAAGGCCTGACGCTTGTGCCCTTTGTAAAGACTTAAGTGCTGAAGTTGTGTTACCAATTTCTTGATATGCTGTTCCAAGATCGTGCCATACAGTTGCTTCTGTCGGAGTAATTTCAGATGCTCGTGTTAGAGCATTTATGGCTTCTGACCAATTGTTCTGAGCAATTAATGCTTTTCCGTATTGATGGTGTATATGACCATCAGTTGGTCGGAGAATTGAAGCTTCTTTTAGGGACTCTACTGCTGTGTGGTTGTCTTGCATAGTTAGCTGCAGCTCTCCAATATCGCCCAATAATAGACCCTTACTGCTGCTATCCTCCCCGTTAATATTGTCATGCCCGGACTTCAGCGCGCTATATGCTCGATCGTATTCTCCACGAATTTTATGGAAGGAAGCGATGGCGCGCCATGGCTCGGGTGATTGAGGTGCTATTTGAGTTGCCTTCTGGAAATGCTGGCTACCTAATTCAGTTTCACCTAACTGCAATAAGGCTTGTGCTAGCAATGTATGAGCTTCTCCTACTATCGCACGTTCGTGTTTTGATGCATTCGCGTCTATTTCATTATAGGAAAGAAGCTTGTTGCATTGATCGCGCGCTTCGTCTGGCTTTCCAGATTCTAGTGCGCACCGGGTAAATTGAAGTTGGATATGTGGATCATTAGGTTTTAGTTTGAGGGCTTTCTCCCAATGTACAAGTGCTTCTACATAATTAGGCGGTATGACAGTATCCTTATATGCAAGAGCTTCTGCCAAAACTATTCTATGTTGAGCTGATTGAGTTTCAAGCGCTACTGCTTCAAATGCAGTTTGACGAGCATCTTGTATTCGTCCGGAGGCTAATAAATGTTGCGATTGCAGAACCAACAAATTAGCAGGTGATTTTGAAATCGGTATAGCCTTCTCAAGGGCCAAAGAAGCATCTTCATGTGCACCAGCTGAGCCCAATATATCGGCTAATCCAGACAGTTCAGATGGTGTATCTGTGGAGTCGATAACACCAGCTGCAGTTTCAGAGGCGAGCGCTATATCTCCATTTGCATAATATGCGCGAGCAAGAGCGAGCTGACTGCGCGGAGATTTGTGTTCAATGTGTGATAGAACCTCCAGTGCATCACCTGGCATACCAAGAGCAACTTTTGCTTCAGCGGTGTATATCGCTAATTCAATTAAATCTCCACCAAAGTCTTTGGCTTGCTCAAACGCAGCAAGCGCACTAACAGGGTCACCTTTGTCAAGAGCAGCTTTACCAAGACGGATTGCTAATTTATTTGTTAGAGACTGAGAAGCTTGTAAAGTCATAGCTAATTTATCGAGGGCATGTTCGGATTCAGTCTCAATTGCTAGCAGGCTGTCTATTGTGTGTTCAGCAATTGAAGCGGAAAATGTTGACAATTCTTCAGCGTCTTCTTGTATATACTCTGGTGATTCTGGTAGGTTATTACCTACTAATTTATGGAGTTCAGGATCTGATGATTTCTTTAGAGCCACTGCAAGACATAAACGTGCTTTTGGAGGTAGATTTTCAGCTGATACTTCCACAAGTGAACGTTGTGTTTTAGGTGTTTCATTTGCCTCCCAAATGTGCACAACAACTTGAGCTAAAGTAAAAGGCTCACTTATCAAAAGTTCTTCGATTAATGGCTCATCAGTTTCTACGAGTCCGTAGAGACATGTGAGGGGTAAGCGCCATATATCTGGATTGCTAGATGCCTCTTTAATTATGCGCCTCAATCTCCCATCTTTTTGAGCGAGCTCCTGCCTTAATGCAACTGCGGCTTCAGTTGCTACTACAAGTGCATCAGTGTTCGTGTCTGAGGGAGATATGACTTTACCTGCAAAAAGGGCCGTATATGCATTATGCAATCTTTCTCGACCTGCTAGGGTTTCAGTAAGCCAATTGTAGGAATCAGGGGCTGATTCAGGGACTAAGTCTGATATAGCACGTAATCCTACAACACCTGGCTTCCAATTAGATAAATCGTCAAAGTCACTATAGCCTAGTAACGAATCCAGTACTCCTGGGTGTTGACAAACTGAAAGCATGGCAGGCTCTGTTCGCAGCCTGCGACATATCTCTGACCATGTAGATTCAGGTAGTGCTTCTGTAATTTGATGGGTGACCTGATACGTACTAAGCATCAGGCTACTTTATTTCACTATCCAGTATGCTGACACCATAAAAAATAGGCCAACTAGTACTAGGAAGGCACCAACACCAGCCGAGGTTCGTACAAGTTGATTGACTGAGTTAAGTAGAGCAGAAGCCGTCTGACTAATACTGCTAACGTTTTGCCTTAATCCCTTTTGGCCTATTCTGGCAGACTGTGTTGCTAGTGCCCGTGCTGCTGGTGTGAATTCCTTGGCTAATAGCTTTCGCAGTCCAGCAACAAGAAAAATGGCGCTAAAGACAAGCTGGACAATTGGTATCAGCAGACGGATGTTTTCAGTGGTTGTTGGCATTTGAGGGCCTCAATTAAATCTAAACCGATCGACGTTATCGGTAAATGTTGCAACATTTATGCCAATTGGCTTGTCTGCAGGGTGATTTAGTGTTACTTTTTACATTTGGCACTATTTACTGATTTTCTTATCTCTTTAGGTAGGTGTCCAATATCTATTTGGTTACCGTCACACAGAAGTAGGGCGCGTTCAATCGTGTTCTTCAAGTCTCGTATATTACCTGGCCACTTATAAGAAATCAGTGCTTCCATTGCGCGTGGTCGTACTCCGGTAACTTGGTTGCCATAATGTAGAGCTAAACTTTGTATGAATGAACCGGTGAGAGCGGGGATGTCCTCTGTACGGTCCCTCAATGGTGGCATTACTATTTCTAGTACGTTGAGCCGATAGTATAAATCCTCTCGGAACTCACCGCTAGATATCATCTGCATAATGTCTCTGTTAGTAGCCGTAATCAGTCTGATATCTATTGCTATTTCCTTTGTGCCGCCGACACGGCGAATTACACGGTCCTCTAGTGCTCGCAGTAATTTGGCCTGTAAGTCAGCTTTCATGGTAGATATTTCATCAAGGAAAAGACTACTTCCGTCAGCCACTTCCATTAAACCCAATTTGCGTTTTGGGCCTGCTCCAGTAAATGCATTGGCTTCGTGACCGAAAAGTTCACTTTCTAACATGTGATCTGATATAGCAGCACAATTAATGGTGACACAAGCCTTACCTGATCGGGGACTTTGTGTGTGTAATAGTCCAGCCACTAAGCTTTTTCCAGTACCAGTTTCTCCGGTAAGTAACACACTAGCTGGAGTCGGGGCTGCTTTAGATATTAGGTCATTTACCAAATCCATTGATTTTGATGTGCTCTGTACCCAATATTGGTCTGACCATCGTTCCCTACGCAATTGACCTAGCTCTCGATATAGCTTTACTTGGTCACCAGCATTTTCAAGTGATCGTATTAGTATTGGAGCATCAATAGGTTTTGCTATGAAGTCGAAGGCACCATTTTGCATGGCGTCAACTGCCATGGCGATGTCACCATAACCTGTTGCTACTATAACTGGTAAACTAGGGCTTTCCTGAACAATTCTGTCCAACAGAGTGAAACCACTTCCATCAGGCAGTTTTATGTCGAGAAGTACAATATCAGCGGCATCTTGGTCCAAAACTTTGTGTGCAATTGCAAGATTCTCGGCCTCTACAGTCTCATAACCATGCTTACGGAGTATCTTGGTCAGAAATTTTCTTGGAGTTGGCTCGTC
>DCAJ01000012.1:16931-21546 GCA_002311455.1 Anaerolineales bacterium UBA1136
ACATAAGTACAGTGCTCATTATGTGTGTTCCTCTTGTGTTGCAGCTGGCAGTACTATTGTGAATACCGTTCCAACTGTAGGCCAGCTTTGTACTTTTATTGTACCTCGATGTGCAGTAACAATTCTTTGAGATATTGCGAGTCCTAGGCCAGTGCCTTCTTGCCTTGTAGTAAAAAATGGATCAAAAATACGTTCTAATACCTCTGGAGTCATTCCAGGGCCCGTATCCCCAATATTGATCACGACATGTGCCCCTCGTAGTTCGGAATCTGGCTTGGAAGGTTGAACAGTAATAGTGATAGATCCTCCGTCTGGTTCCATGGCATGCATTGCGTTAGAAATCAAGTTAGTCACTACTTGCTCTATTTGAACACTATCTGCCAACGCCAATGGAGCATTTGAAACCGATTCGACTTCAATAGAAATATCTCTACGTTGTAGTCGTTCACGCCATCTATTTGCAAGTGCTACCATGCACGCTTGCATAGAAGTACTTTCAATTTTCAATTCGGTAGGTTTTACAATTAATAGTATATCTTGTAGTAATCTGTTAATGCGAGTGGCTTCTTCAAGGATAGATTCAACTGATTCCTGTAGCGGATCCTCTGATTTAAGTTGCATCTGCAGATACTGTAGCCCAGTAGTTATTCCGTTAAGTGGATTTCGTATTTCATGTGCAAATATAGCAGATAAATCTCCCAGCAAAGCTCTTTGTTCTAGGTGTTGAGTTTTGGCTTCCATTGCCCTGTGCCTACTATTGTCGCTTATTGCTATCAGTCCCCCAGCAACATGTCTGTCTTTATCGTAAATAGGCACTGCTCTAAGTAACACGTGTATTTCCTGTCCGTCTCGGCGAATTAAAGTGACAGAATGACTACTATACGTTACACATTGTTCAAGAGATTTTTGTATGGCTCCTACTACTGGTGGAGATGCGACTAAGACATCGGAGAGATGCATGTGTTCAATTTCGTCTATCTGATAACCTAGCAAGGTGCCTGCAAGTGAATTTGCTCGTGATATTTCTCCTTTATTAGTAACAGAGAATATGCCGTCACCCGTAGTCTCCATAAGTGCATGCCAGTGCTGTTCTAAAGTTTCAATTTCATTGGAGTGCACTATAGCTGATTGCCAGTGCTCCCCTAGTTCTAGTAGGGAATTTAGCACACGAGCTGCAATAGATAAACGAATTTCGGTACCTTCGTCGATTTGTTTACCCATCTTAAACACGGCAACTAACATGCCTGTACATGAGGCTTCGTATCCTAAAGGTTGTACAAGCACAACTTCGTAGCCCTTTTTGCGGGCCACTCTTGCAAAAATAGACTGAGTCATAGACCCATTTTTCCATGTGAATAGAGTTGTTCCCACAGCATCGTCTGTAGCAGCTATAGATTCGGGAAAAACATTGTCAGAATTTGTTGTAGCTAGTAGCCCAAACCCTGGCTCCAACTCTGCGGCATATATTGCTATTTCCTCTGCATCCAATAATGATTTACAAAGATTAGTAGACATTTTTATAGCATCACTACTTGGATTCTGCATTAGATCGGTGAGCATCTCAAGTGAAGCTAACGGATTGGCATCATTTTCGTTGTTTGTTCTAGTGGAATTATCCTCGTTTGTATCACTAATGAAAATCAGTAGCAATTGCTCGTTGTCATTGCTTCGAAGACATTGTAAGTGAAAACCCCTAACTTCACCTGATCTCATGCGTATAGGCAAAGACTCATATGTCTTTCTGACGCCTGGTGGGGTGACAATAATGGTCTTGATTATTTCGTCTAAGTCGGAATGTGCAATTATTGTGTTTAGGCTCGAGTCGCAGAGTTCTGCTCTGGTGTAACCTAAGAGTTTTACTAAATTAAGATTGGCATCGAATATTTTGGTCTTTGGTAACGTAACTACAAGGAATGCTTGATTTATATTGTCAAATAGTAGACGATATTTATCTGAGTCGCGTACCGAGGAAAAAAATGACAGCAGAGATGCGGCTGTTGTAGGTCTATTGGCGTGATGACGAGCCGTCATTACACGGCACTAGGTAATTGTCGTGCACGGAGATTGGCAGGTAGTATACCAAGCATAGATCTGTATTTGGCGACAGTTCGACGGGCCACTTTGTAATCGTAATCTATAAGTTTATGTGCAACTTGCTCATCTGTCATAGCAGTACTTTCTTGTTCAATGATAGTTAGCACGGCAGCCCTAATTGCTAATGATCGGTCAAAGAATGTGGATAGAGGTATTATACGGCCATTTGGTAATGCTATGGTTTTATTTGCTACTGCACGTGATATTGTTGATTCATGTAATTCCAGTTGATCCGCTAATTCTACGCGGGTCATTGGTATTAAATCTTTATCAGTACCGAGAATGAATTTAGGCTGGCGCGTTACTATCAGTTTTACTATGCGTTTCATAGCATTATCTCGTTGTCGCATACATTTTACGAATAGTGCTGCACGCTCTAAGTAAGCTGCCCATTCATCTTTTTTGGCTGGATCTTCTATTTTGCTTACCATGCTTCTTACTGAGGAATTTACGCGCAGCCATCCTCGAGCAGCTGAAAATACTTGGACAATAAGAGGGCCATCCTCTTTGTGGGGATTTTTGATGACCTCTACATCGGGGCGGAAATATCGGCCAGTCGCATTCGAAGCATTATTCCAGTGTGATTGAGCGGGGTAAGGGGATAGATTGCGTTTAATAAACTTAGCTGCTGACTTAACGGTCTGTACGGAGACATTGCATTTTCTTGCAACTGTATCGAAATCACGCCTCGCTAGTTGTTCCCAGAAATTAGCGAGAAGATTGTGTGCAAGTGGATGTGTTTTTCCGTCTTGCTCTAACGTGTCTAGCTGGGTAAGGAGACATTCCATAACATCTTGAGAAGCAACTCCAATAGGATCTGCACGCTTGATCAGCTCTATGACAGCCTTTACCATTTTCAGGCTAGCACGTAGGTATGTGGCTATCTCGGCCGGATGATCTATCAGGAATCCATGTTCGTCAAGTCTGGCGAGTATGTGTTCAGCAATTTTGCGTTCCTTAGAGCTAATTGAAGGTGCTACCTGTTTGAGTACATGCTCTGATAGTGTCTCAGGATCTCGCAATCTGTTGTCAGTCGAATAATATTCCTCATGTTCATCGGTGCTATAAGTTCTATTTGCTCTTGGAGCAACATAGACGATAGGTCCTGTACCATTCAAACGGTTCATACAGGCTTGACATGGGTATGACGGAATAATTTGTTTGCAGTCAGGACATCGACATTCCTCTGCCATCTCCAATGCAGGATTTTCACTTATTTCAGTCGCCAGCTCTGTGTCGAGTTCATTACAAGTCTTCTCTAAAAGTTGCATTGTGCGAGTCAAATGGGCAGCAGGTTGCTGTCTCTGACTTGTGCTTTGAAATTGTCCAGTTATAATCGTAGGCATGAATGTAACCTCAGATGAATAATATCAGTTTAGCATACAAAGTCCTAAAGTTGCAATAAACGTGCCAAACTGGTGGAAGTATGATACATATTAGTAATGAGAGAGGGTTGTTATGTCTGACGGATTAACAGTTGTTGGAGGTGGTTTGGCGGGTACAGAGGCAGCATGGCAAGCTGCAAATAGAGGTGTGGATGTTACTTTATATGAGATGAGGCCAGAGACCCAGACTGGAGCACATACGGGATCTTTCCTAGCTGAACTTGTGTGTTCAAACTCCTTGGGTTCAAACTTAGATAATCGGGCATCAGGAGTTCTAAAGGCTGAAATGCGCAAATTGGGATCATTGCTTATGTCTTGTGCGGATGCTAATGCAGTCCCGGCTGGTAGTGCATTAGCTGTAGATAGAGGAGCTTTTGCTGCTATGGTTACTGAGAAAGTGGAGAATCATCCTAATATAAAGGTCATTCGAATGGAGAAAAAGACGATACCTGATGGTCCTACAATTATTGCTAGCGGTCCTCTTAGTTCGCAAGCAATTTGTAACAGTATATCCGATATGCTTGGTACTGACCATTTATATTTCTACGATGCCCTTTCACCGATAGTTTATGCTGATACCATAGATATGAGTATTGCGTTTAAGGCTTCTCGATATCAATCAGATGGTGAGACAAATGGTGATTATATTAATTGTCCTATGAACGAGGAGCAATATGAGAGATTTGTCACATCTCTGTTACAGGGGGATCGAATACCTTTACGTGAGTTTGAAATGGATATTGAGACAGGAGTTCGTGCAGGGTCACATCGTTATTTTGAGGGTTGTCTCCCAATCGAGATATTGGCTGAACGTGGACGTAAAGCTTTAGCTTATGGTCCAATGCGGCCCGTAGGTATATTGTCTCCGCATGATGGTAAGAGACCCCATGCAGTAGTGCAACTCCGTCATGATAACTTGGCCGGCACCTTATACAATATAGTTGGATTTCAAACAAATTTGAAATGGCCTGAACAGAAAAAGGTGTTAAGGATGATACCTGGATTGGGTCAGGCCCGATTTGCTCGATACGGTATGATGCACCGAAACACGTTTATTAATGCCCCAACACTTCTTAATGAAACCTTACAGAGTCGTGCGCGTTCGGACTTGTTTTTTGCAGGGCAAATAACTGGAG
>DCAJ01000012.1:21642-23120 GCA_002311455.1 Anaerolineales bacterium UBA1136
TATTGGCCGGGATAAATATAACTAGGCTTATCAGTGGAGAACAACCTTTAGTGCTACCAAGGACTTCTATGATTGGTGCACTATGCCATTACGTTGCAAATGCAGACCCAGACACTTTTCAGCCTATGAAAGCTAATTTCGGTTTGTTTCCATCGTTACAACCTCCCAGCAACAAAAAGAAATGGTCTAAGCGGGAAAGGTATACACTGTACTCGGAAAGAGCGCTAGAAACTATTGAAACTTTGATGTGTAAAGGAAACGTGTAAGTTGTGACTATATTCCAGATACTGTTTTGTCAGCTAAGTGGTCTACCACTTTCTGCAGCGCAATCTCATGATTAGAATTCTCTTGTTGTAGTGCCTGTTCGTAAACATCTAATTGTTGCTTGGCACTAGTGCCAAGCCTTACTATCTGTTGTATATGCTGAACTTCTTTTCTTATATTTAATTCATCAAGTACAGGATCGACAATTTCTATGATTTCTTGGGTTAACCGACTAAACTTTACTTGTTGATTTATTCCAAAATCGATCAATTTGCCTTGAGTTCCATAGCGTACTGCACGCCATTTGTTTTCCATTATATGATGTTGACGATATGTTCTCCAACTTTGATTATTACTGCGAAGGTTCAACAGTGTTGCAACTATGGCTTGTATTAGTGCAGCGATTGCTATAGTATCGTCTATGTCTGTACAGATGTCAGCAATGCGAATTTCAAGTGTTCCAAACTGTGGGTGTGGACGTATGTCCCACCAGATTTTTGTTGCGTCAGGTTGTTTGTTGTCATCTTGGTCGAGTGATCCAACCTGGCCCAACATATCTACGTATTTTTTATATTCTCCAAATGACTGAAAAGATGGGGGAATCCCTGTGCGAGGCATCATTTCAAAAACTACACTTCGATATGACTTAAGGCCTGTATTGCGTCCTTGCCAGAATGGTGAACTGGAACTAAGCGCAAGTATATGTGGCAGGAAATATCGCATTTGATTCATGATTTCGATCATTACATCTTGATTTTTGTATCCTTTTCCAAATCCAACATGTAGATGCATTCCGAAGACAAGCAGCTGTTCTGCTACTGACTGAAAATCATCAAGTAATTTGCTGTAGCGGTCACCCTGCATGATGTTCTGGTCTGCCCATTTAGCAAACGGGTGAGTGCTTGCTGCTACAATCATTAGTCCGTCCTTTTCAGCTGTTGTACGTGCTATGCGTCGCATTCTGATTATCTCTGCACGCAATTCATTTATGTCATTGCATATATGACTAGACATCTCCAATTGACTTTCCATCAACTCCGGTTTCATTCCAGACGGTGTCATTACACGGTGTCTACGTTCTAGTAACTGTTTCGTGTATGAATGCAGCTCGCGTGTTTCCGGGTGAACAATTTGGTATTCTTCTTCAATTCCTAGAGTAAGCGGGATGTCTTTGAACATTAGGATTTTGGATTACGTGAATTTGCAGATGCTTT
>DCAJ01000012.1:23181-25259 GCA_002311455.1 Anaerolineales bacterium UBA1136
AAAATACACTATATGACAAAAATGGCTCTACCGACTGCGGATCCTACCCAACGAGTCCTGTTGATAGGGGTTGTCCTACGTGGTACTACATCTATGCTAACGATAGATGATTCGCTAGATGAGCTTGAGCAATTGGCGAATACAGCGGGAATGTCTGTTGTTGGGCGTATGCATCAGAAACTTAGTATTCCGAATCCATCAACTTACATTGGTTCAGGAAAAATTGCCGATTTGATTGATCTAATAGAAACAACAGCTGCGGATGCAGTTGTGTTCGATTCTGAACTTTCACCTCGTAACCAAAAGGAATTGGAGAAGCTGATAGGTGATAATATTCAGATTCTGGATCGTACAGCACTGATTCTCTATATCTTTGCTAGTAATGCCAACACCAGAGAGGGTGGGCTGCAAGTGGAGTTAGCTCAATATGAATACAGGCTACCGAGACTTACTCGACAATGGACGCATCTTGCGCGACAAGCCGGTGGAGCATCAGGACGTACCGGTTCTATAGGTGGTGTTGGGCTGCGTGGTCCGGGTGAGAAGCAGCTTGAGGTAGATCGCCGCGAAATCACTAGACGGATCACAAAATTGAAGAAAGAACTTCAAAAGGTTAGGAAACATCGATCTCATCATAGGAAAAGGCGCCAAAGCTCTAAAGTGTCTGTAGTAGCTATGGTTGGCTACACTAATACAGGTAAATCTACATTACTTAGTAGATTAAGTGATACAGACATTTTGATAGCCAATAGGCTTTTTGCGACACTTGATCCTACCACGCGAAGGATTGATTGGCCTAGTGGATGTTCATTTCTTCTTACGGATACTGTTGGATTTATTCAGAAGTTGCCTTCTACAGTAATAGCTGCTTTTAGAGCTACATTGGAGGAGATTGTGGAGGCTGATTTGCTCCTGCATATAATAGATGTTACACATAGGTGTTGCATTGACCAAGCTCATGTAGTGATGCAAACCCTTGATGAGATTGGAGTTCCTAAGATACCGATAATAACAGTACTAAATAAAACTGACATGCTAAATGATATGAAAATACCTGATACACTTATCAATGAGTTTCCAGATGGGATACCGATTTCTGGGATGTCGGGTCATGGGATAGACAAACTCGTTTCGGCTATACAAAATCATCTAAGTGCTTCTATGGTAGAAGTGACCGTAAGCTTACCGTACATAAATGGAGATCTTATCTCTATGTTCCATCAGTATGGTATTGATGTTGATGCTCAGCATGGAGAAGAATCAGTAACATTAAGCGGTGAGTTACCGGTCAGTGTAGCCCGGAGATTCTCGAGATACAGGTGTCGATAATCTAAGTTTTACGTAATTTCTATATGCTACGTAAAAGAAAATAGAACGCTAGGCCGCAAACTGTAGTAAATAGAAGGTACCTTATCAAACTCAATAATCCTCTAACTAGAGAGTAGAAAAGATTCATTGTCTTTATGGGTTCAATAGTGGTAATATGTCTACTAGGAGTTGTACTCATATAAGTGCGTTCATGTGATTTCTCCATTATTATCTCTCCTTATATTTTTACCAATATAGCAAAACGTATTACGTCTATGTATATAATGCGGCTGCAACTTCTGCGCCATGATATTTGTTGATATAGGTACGTTAACATAACATGACTTGCCCATATAATGCCATCGATCAACCCATATGTCTAGAATTTGCGTATAGGCACCNNTCGAAAATATTTTGATATCCACGGTCGAGATCGTCGTCGCTGAGATGGGCGTATCGTTGAGTAATAGCAATGCTTTTGTGTCGAGCTAATTCCTGTGCTAGCTTGAGATTGCCACCTGATCCACGCAATACTATTGTCACGAAATAGTGTCTGAACGAGTGTGGTGTTATGGATCCAACCGAGGTAGGTCCTAATGCGTACTTGACCCATTTATTAATTATATTTCTGGCGCCTACAGTCTTGATAGGTAGAGTCTTATTGCCACTTCCCAGGTCATGGCGAGCAAACAAGGGAAGGCTACTAAGTGCACGGCCTGATGCACCATCAAGGGGCGCTCGGGAGTCAAGATAGGTGGTAATAGAGGTGT
>DCAJ01000012.1:25342-27254 GCA_002311455.1 Anaerolineales bacterium UBA1136
CTTAATTATCACTACGGCCTGGCGTTCGTTGCGGTCGTACTGGCCTCGGGTGAGGCTGCAGGCTTCGCTAATACGTAATCCGGTATCAGATAGCGTAAGTATGAAGGCTTCATCTCGCATAATCCTAAGGTGGGATCGTTCGTTGTCTTGAGGTAGCGTTGCTGCTTGAATGACTGCTTGGATAACTTTTTCTATATTTTCGCGTGGGAATTGCGGTAGTCTTTGAGGAACTCTTCGCTGGCGACGCCTGACCAAGGCCCTTACTCTTGCTAGATTTAAATTGAGTTCATATTCAGAGGCCAAAAATTCATAATAGCCAACTACTGCTGTCAAATAGAGTTGTTCCGTGGCGGGAGAATAGTTGCGTAATTGGCCAATAAAATCAATGATCCATGATTCATTACATGTGGTAATTGGTGTAGCTTCTGTATTTATATTACGGTCGTTAAGTAATGTAACGAACTTGGACATAGCCTGGCTGTATGAACGGGTTGTGTTTTGACTGCGACTTTCTGATATAACAAGTTTATACTTGCTGATAGACTGAATCAATGTAATATAATGTGTATTGTTGCTCATGGTATGGTAGTGATAATAACACTTATCACTACCATACGCAAGTAATTGATACGCGTTCCAGAATGTTGTTAGTGGGTTCCTCATTGCGACAAAATGCTGCACCTGGATGATCAAAAACGGTTTTAGGGGGTTTTCAAGTGTTTTACTGTGGGGGTTATGTGGTCTGCGTGATCAAAAACAGGTTAATACTATGTGTCGAAGGATGTATATAGTCTACGAGCCATTTTCAAGGCTGAATCACGATCATATATTTCACCTGCAGCTTGTGCTTCAGTTATTTGTTCTAGTATTATTCCGATCTTGTGCCCTGGTTTATATCCAAGCTCCGTTATAAGATCGTTTCCATCCACAATACTAGCTGGTCTAATCAAGTCCTCGTATCGATCATAATAACCATCTAATAGCACAAACATTGCAGTCAATTTTCGTTCCCACAGACTGTGCGGTATTTGTGGACCATATTCTGATACTATCTCGGCTAATGTTAGTAACCCCATTTCAATTGCTACAGTGCTGTACTTTCGAAAGTATTGGTGGATAGCACGTGCTTTGGTAGGTGATATTCTATCGTTTTGTACGAGATTTTGTCGTCTGTTGAGACTGTCTTTGGCTACTGATAGTTCTTCTGGAAGATTTTCCGTGGGCATCATTTCAGAGACCATTTTACATTCAGATTTGCTTAGTTTTAGTAGATCCACAAACTTTTGTGGCTTAGATGACATTGATAATGAACGCAATAGAATTGCTAGATACATAAGTTGATAGCGTTTTCTTCTGTTGCTTTTGTCAGACACTGTTTCAGACAAGTGGCGTTGCAATTCTATCCGAAATTGTCCTACTGTTGATGCGAACAAACCTAAGGTATATTCACAGGCAGCGTCTTTCGTTTTACTTGTGAATACAATTGATATTAGTTGTTGAAGTGCACGAAACGTTGTTAAAGCTTTGTCTCTACTATTAGCATTCCAGTCAGGCAGAATATATCTCATCATATTTAAGTGAGACAGTAAACTTACTGCTGCAAATGGATTTTCGCTGGCTAGACATCGCATGAATTCATCGCGTACACGTTCTGTTGATACCTGTCCCAATTTTGCCACATGTTTGCGTATTGCTATTGTAGTGCTGGGTTCAATTTTGAAGCCAGTCTGTACTGCTATTCTTATAGCTCTTATTAGCCTTATCGGATCATCAGGAAATGATCTTTCTGATATCATACGTATAATGTTTTTATGAATGTGACCAATACCTCCTGTAGGATCCACTAATTCTTGTGGATCGCGGCAACGCATGGCAATCCCATTAATCGTGAAATCCCGAGCCAGCATATCTG
>DCAJ01000012.1:27288-28326 GCA_002311455.1 Anaerolineales bacterium UBA1136
CACGCCCCACTCCTCTTTTATCATCAAGTGTGAAATAATCGCCACCTAGATTGTCAGCCACACTGCGTGCGCACGAAAGAGCATTTCCCTGAATAACAAAGTCTAGATCATCGACTGGCTGGTTGAGCAACATTGCACGAATTGCTCCACCAACTAACCAAACTCGGTCAAAATCTTTATCAGAAAAAGCTTGACAAACTTGCTGATACACCTCGGGAAACTGTATTTCCTTGGATATTAATTTTGATGAATTCATTAAAAGGTGTGTATCTTTATTTGGTGTTATTAGGAGAATTCAATTTGGTTTTTATGTATGTACTACACCAATATACGGTAGATTACGCCAGTATCCGTCTACATCAAGTCCATATCCAAGTACAAATTTGTCAGGAATCTGAAATCCTATATAATCTAGTTTAATATCAACCTCACGACGTTCATGTTTATCCAGAAGTGTGCACACACGTAAACTTTTTGGAGACCGACTGTTAAGGAGTTCCAGTACGTGCTTTAGAGTGTAACCAGTGTCTATGATATCTTCAACTAGCAGTACATTGATATGCTCTATATCAGTAAGAAGGTCCATTGTTATGCGTACTCTTCCTTCTGATTTTGTTATACCCTGTAGATAGGAAGCAACAGCCATAAAATCTATTTGGTGAGGGATTGATATCTGTCTCATTAAATCTGTCAGAAACATCACCCCACCACTTAATATACATACCATTAAAAAGTCTTGACCTTGATAATCTTTTGTAATCACTTTAGATAGTTCGGTTATGCGTGCTTGAAGTGTTTTGGAATCAATTAGTACGTCAATCTTGGTATTTGCGATAGTTTCTATGGTTGGGTTTGTCATGTAAGCATCCACCTATCGATTCTGTAGTGGTTGGTGAGGTACCTCGTGATGTACTCGACACCTTGCCTCATAACTCTCACTACCACCAACCACTACAGTCGGTTCCTCAAAATATGCGGGTCTGCCGTCTATCATGCGTTGGGTGCGTGACGCATCCCTTCCACATACTACACATATAG
>DCAJ01000012.1:28346-29121 GCA_002311455.1 Anaerolineales bacterium UBA1136
ATATAGCATGTAGCTTACTTACGTGCTCGGCCAGGGCTAAAATGATTGGCATAGGACCAAAAGGTGTTCCACGGAAATCTTGGTCCAGACCAGCTACTATTACGCGAATTCCTTTACCAGCTAATTCGCTACATACTTCAGTAAGCTCCTCATCAAAGAATTGTGCTTCATCGATTGCTACAACAGTGGTTTCTTCATTTAGTGTGACAAGGATTTCTTCACTGTTTTCTACTGGTGTTGCTGTGAAATTAGCACCTACATGCGAAGTTACTTTGTTTGTACCATAGCGATGATCAAGTTTGGGTTTGAAAACTTGAACATGCTGTTTTGCTATGGTTGCACGTCGAATTCGTCGTAACAGTTCCTCTGTCTTGCCACTAAACATGGAACCAGTAACAACTTCAATCCATCCATTGGACTCTGTGATATACGTACTCATGGTTCGTAAATATTGTTCTTATATGTTGTATAGTAATTTGGCGATTATACAGTAACACGCTAATCAAAGTAATGTATAATGACCCGGTTGTTCAACCGTTGTAATATTTAGGAGGGATAGACGATGGCATCTGTAACTTACCAAAACGTTACTAAGGATTTTGGAGAAGTCATAGCAGTAGACGATTTTTCAATCCACGTTGAGGATCGTGAGTTTCTAGTTCTGGTTGGTCCTTCAGGTTGTGGTAAAACCACTGCACTGAGATTACTTGCTGGGCTAGAAGAAACTACAGATGGTAACATTTCAATTGGAGATAGAGTTGTTAATGATGTACCT
>DCAJ01000012.1:29175-29396 GCA_002311455.1 Anaerolineales bacterium UBA1136
AATGCACTGTATCCACACATGAGTGTGTTTGACAATATGGCTTTTGGTCTAAAACTTCGTAAGGTACCAAAAAATGAGATAAAGCAAAGAGTAACCGATGCGGCTGAAATTCTAGGTATTGAGATGTTGATGAAGCGTAAGCCTAAGCAACTTTCGGGTGGTCAACGACAACGTGTTGCGGTGGGTCGTGCAATAGTTCGCGATCCGGCGGTTTTCTTGTT
>DCAJ01000106.1 GCA_002311455.1 Anaerolineales bacterium UBA1136
GTAATGCTACGCGACTCACAGTCCTGCGAGAAGTAGAGATTGGTTTATCCGAAACCAAATCTTGACTTCGAGCATGTAGATGTATATTAGTTAATAGAGCAAAACTAAGATAAGTACGTAAAGGCAACAGAGAGCTTGCGAAATCCAGAGGAATTCCATCCATATGGATACGCAACAACTGACCAAGCCTGATGTCTACGTGACACATCAACGCCAATGTTGCAAGAAAATGCTGACAGAATTGCTGATATGCTACCCAAGGCATCCCTTCTTCATACATCTCAAAAGACAAAGTATCAATAAGCATAGGTTTCCCATCGATAAACTGTATGTTATAGGCAGAAGCATCTTTGAGACACATTCCATACTTAATAGCAATCTTCTGAATATCTAACATAGCTAACGCTGCATGCCTTAGTTCACTAAAGCACCATTCATACGGATAAGATATAAACATGACTAATTGAGGCTGTAAAATTTTGTAGGCTGAATCTGATATAGCTAAAGCAGCATCAGTCTCTTTATGAGGTATCAACATCTTCAAACCAACTAATTCTTCGTACAGACCTGACCCAATCAAATGATCATAATGTGCTTTATACACATTATCGACCTGTCTATACAATATGCCATTTATCTCAAAAATGAACCCGCTAGGATCCCTAAATNNTATACGAGTTATTGACCTGTCTATACAATGTGTCATTTGTCTCAAAAAGGAACCCACTAGGGTCCCTAAATGAACTACGATGAATCATGCTGTCATTGCTACTGGTCATTCTTGTCGTCTTTATCCTTACTATGATTGGAAACCGCAGTACTACCTACAAGATGTTTTATAAAGAGGGTAATGCGACTCCAAAATTTTCGGATCACAAACAATACACCGACTATACTGGCCAGCAAAAACTGAATGAGAAGACTGCCACCTCCTGGATCAAGATACGCACTAACAGGATGAACATACAGAGCACCAAACACTACACTCCATGCAAACATTTCTATCGTGTAATTAATGTATTTCACCTAATTGGCTCCTATATTGTATTTTAGATTACCAATCCAAAAAAACATGTGCCAAGATTTAAATTAATAGGAATTGGTTTTTGCACTAGGATAACCACTAATTACAATGTTTGTATTGTAAAACTGATACATCTCCTAGATCAAAGTCGTCGCTTGAACAATACGAATTTCCACCATCGGTGTAAAATTTTTCAGGAGTACCAATTGTCTCATGCGAAGTATTTACAAACCACACGTTGCTAAAATAATCTAGTGCTGGCAATCTGTTAACCAAGTTAATTTGCTGCACTGATGTAAGTTTTTGACTAAAATCAATTGTCCTACCAATATGTCCTAAATATACTCTAGCACCAGAAAACCCGGGAACAAAGCTAGCAAAAATGGGTCCTGCAACCACAACATCGTTCACACCAACGTTATCGTCAATCCAGCGAAACGTCTCCATCTCTGCAATTGAGAGTCTTATTGGCCATATATCACCACTGCGCAAGTTCAGACGTTTATCTAAAAAATGTAGGTAGAGATGACCATACCATGGATAAACATAAGTGATGAGTGTTCCCGGCAGCACTAGTAAGGTTATTATTGCATATAACCATTGTTTGATTCCAATGCTAGCAACATTCATGCTTGATAGTACATAACTTACAAGAATACCAACAGGTAAATAAAGACCATCCATAAATCTAGGTGATCCTGGAAAAGATCCAATAGCAAGGATCAGTAGCCACAACAACCATATTGACGCCAAAACATGTCCAAAGTGCTTGATTTCATCAGATCGGAAAGCCTTGTAAGCACCCCATATTGTAAATGGCGCTAATACACCTACATGCATAATTAACAACCATAAACCTATGGTCCCATTCGCCATTACATTTGTGTAAATATATTTGGCCCAAAAGTCGCTGCGGAAAGCAAGCTGATAAGACCAAATAGACATCAATCCTGCTGGAACAAATGACAGAAGTACTCTAATCGCCTGGGATTGTGAAATACGACGTACCAGCATTAGATATGCTATAGAAGTCACCACAATCGCTATCCACAATATACCCAATGAAGGTAACAACCAAGCTACTAGAAATGAAAATGCCGAGATAGCAAAATAATTTGGTCTATTGTCACGAATAGCATGAAGCAAACTACGAAATAATACGGCCACAGTGATATTGGCCAGAACAAAATGTGGCATGTAATAATTGTGAGTGATAGGATTCATACTAGGATTACCCCATCCCTCAGCAAAGAGAATATTATTTGGAATGTAATTCTCTACATTAGGGAGTTCTTGCAAAATTTGATTCACCCATAGTAACCCTGGAAAAACAAACAGGAGAACGGTGGCAATTCTAACCTCCTTGTCACTTTCCAAACACTCTGCAAATAATTTAATATAGGTGCTGAAAGCGATAAAGGCTAGGGCATAACCCACCACAATGTAAAAAATGTTGATGGGAAGACCGGTAAAACCATACAACCAACCTAGTAAACGGTAGAATAATGAAGCATGTAAAAAATTAAGTGCTTGAGGCAAATTGGCCTCAGTAGTAAATGACAGATTACCTATCCATACATCTCCACTCATACCATCTCTTACAGATCCCAAGTAAACATTGTGATCATGAATATTTACAATG
>DCAJ01000105.1:0-275 GCA_002311455.1 Anaerolineales bacterium UBA1136
TTTATTTCTTGCAATATTGTCTTATGTATATAACCATTTGAAGCTACGACTTGCCGAAAATCCAATCCAGGATCATTACCTATGAAATCAGTCACGCATCCACCCGACTCTCGAAGAATGACTGACCCAGCAGCTAGGTCCACTAATTTTGTTCTGTTCCATATTCGCCCATCAATATATCCCAAAGCAGTAAGACAAATGTCTCTAGTAGCTGAACCAAAAATACGCGTTGTAAATGCTGCGTTTACAATTCGCTCGTAACGCTTAAACGAATC
>DCAJ01000105.1:447-3152 GCA_002311455.1 Anaerolineales bacterium UBA1136
AATCTCCAAAACATTATTAACAATTAGACCTATCGATACACTCCAAAATGGTAGTCCAGCTATAAAATTATGACTACCATCGAGAGGATCCAAGACCCACACACGCTCATTACTAGCATTCACACCCTTCCTTTCTTCAGAAATAATGCTGTCATTTGGAAATGCAATTCCAAGCTGATCCATAAGCAACTTCTCAGAGTCAATATCCGCTTTACTTACTAACTCTTTCAGAGATTTTCTGACCACATGTTGATCCTTCTGAAAATGCTGCACTAGCACGCCACCCGCTTCTCTAGCAGCTACTTCAGCAAAATCAATTTCTTCGGCAAATCTGTTCCACATGTCTATCTGTATATGTTCAACGTAAAGCCCTTCGTAGATATTTTCCTGAAGGACCTTTTGGTAAAGACTCTACTAACTCTACTGATACAGGGGCTTTGAACACACCTAATCGTTCACGAGCAAAATCTAATATAGATTGTTCTATATTTTTTTCGGCCTCTTTATCTTTATTAATCACAGCAAAACATTTTACATCCTCTCCATAAAACTTGTCATCAATGCCCACTACTAATACCTCAGATATACAACTATGTTCATACAGGACTTCCTCTATTTCTCCTGGATGAATATTGACGCCAGCTTTTATGATTAAATCTTTTTTGCGTTCAACAAAATATTGCTTACCTAAACTGTCAATATAACCAAGGTCACCTGTGTAAAAGTATCCATCTACTACAACTGTTCTATAAAGTTCTTGATTCTTGAAATACTCAGTAAAAATATTGGCGCCTTTCACTATGATTTCTCCTAGCTCACCTACAGGCACATCAATACCTGCGTCATCAACGAAACGTATTTCATTCACATCCAATGGCGAACCTATTGATCCAGGCTGCCATTTTGGTTCCAAAGGATTATCAAAATGAGTAGGGCCAGTTTCACTTAATCCATATAGGTTTGCTACTGGAATATCAAATTTCTCTTGGAATTCAGTTTGCATATGAATAGACAAAGGTGCTGATCCGCAGCCAATATATGCTAAGGAAGATACTTGGTCACGCTTATAATTACTGAATGGAGTGTGAAGTATAGAATAAAGTATCGAAGGCACAATTTGCATATAGCTTATTTGATATTCTTCGATTGCGGTCCAAAGATTTGTTCGAAGTCGCAGATAAGAATCGTATAACACAATAGTGGCACCAGTATATAGGGCCGGCAGGAAAGAGTAATTTATTGAAGCAGTATGACCTAAGGGCAATAGTATCAAATGCTGATCAGAATCCTTGTGTCCAAAACCTCTAACAATAGATCCAATTAGTGACATCATGTTTGCATGTGAGTATATGATCCCTTTAGGATCATCAGTAGTGCCAGAAGAGTAGTATAAGCAAGCTGGTGCATCAGAGTCCAGAACATCACCTGGTATCACAGAAGTTGTATCCTTGATTGATATATCATCAAAAAACTGTGTATCGTTGCGCAAATTTAATTCATATACATCAAAACCATGAGATTTTATATAGGACGAGTGTGTATCGTGGCACACAACAACATCAGGTTCGGTATAACGCAAGTTCTTCAACAAATCAAATGGACTGAGAGTTGCGGGGAAAGGATTTATAATTCCTCCAACGCGAATAGTACCCAAATATATCGGAAAATATTCAATACAATTTTTTATTACCACAGATACTACTCCACCTTGTTTAACTCCTTTGGAATCTAACCAAATTGCAACTCTATCCGCTAGATCATCTAATTCTTTGTAGGTAATACTGATGTTCCGTTCCGGATCTAAGACAGCTATATGATCTGGGCGACTCCTAGCCTGATTTTTGAGAACATCAGACAATGTTGTTACAGTATTCGGTTTACTTAAATCACTCATCATCACTCAACCTAACCTTATTCAACAAACTTCTGTACACATCTCCAACAGTGAAAAAACTAAAAACATCCTCGATGTCAAATGTAACCTCAAATTCGTTCTCTACCTGTAGGATTAGATTAAGCTGTCCTAATGAATCCCAAGCCTGTATATCATGAGGACCGCGATCTTCTCGGATTTCGGAAACATCCATATTGAAAACAGCTGCTATTAATTCGTTGAAACGATTTTGAAGATCGGCACTCATACAATATTTATATTACACAATGTCTTGAATAATTACATTAACTTTCGAGTCAAGCTTGCTATTTCAGCATCACCCGATCTAGGTAAATCATTCGTATCAATACGAGGCAATACGTAACTGTCATGAGTAGTTAGATCAGCTATACCTACTTTAGTAGTCATTGCCAAATCAAAACCATGACGCACAATAATTTCTTTTGTATCATCATTATATGCCCCATATGGATAACAGAAAGTCATGTATTGCCTTGAGGCACCGATACCATCTAAGAAACTCCTACAGCCTTTTACAATGGATTCTTGATGGGAACTGTCACAATGATTTAGCCATTCATGATGTACGCCATGACCGCCAACATGCATCCCTTCATCGATCATTATCTTAAGTTGCTCTTCATTCAAGTACAACTCATCTGCAAATGCATCTTGATCATTAGTAACAAACTTCCTAAACATATTGTCGGTTATCTCTGTGCGTAAATCATCAGGTAAAGCATGTTGAAGCATTCGTTTTATATATATTACTTCACCAGAATCAAACCGATTAGGACTTTTGAAATCCTTC
>DCAJ01000105.1:3231-3748 GCA_002311455.1 Anaerolineales bacterium UBA1136
GCAAGTATAAAATGAATTTTATGGACATCTAGCATTTTCCTTTCCACAGTGGATGATACACAAGGATAAAATGCAGCAGGTATTCTGAGGTCGACTAAATGCGGAAACACATGTAAGTAATGATCTGAAAAACCATCATCAAAAGCCAAAAGCAATGCCATTTGCGGCAACTCTTCTTCTCCATGAGTGCTAGCCACAACATGTTCCATCGACACAACATTGTAATGCTGCATAATATATTCGATCTGACCTTCAAAGTCTGTCTTTTCTAGACCCTTTATTTCAACATATTTACTATTCCTAATTGGACGAACATAATGGTAGCTAACAATAGTAAGGGGTTTTCTTGCACTCCAATCATCCATAACTGACACTGTTTTGGTAATTAATTGTTGGGTAAATGATTTAGAATCAAATTAGCAACATGCAGATCCCATGACGTATCAATATCTAAGGACCTTTCTGCAGGCATCACATAAGTAAATGTAAGTTCTGGATAAACCATAGGTTTCTCAAT
>DCAJ01000105.1:3812-4498 GCA_002311455.1 Anaerolineales bacterium UBA1136
GAATAAAATTTGGGTCTTACTTGCCGACGTTCATATCCTCCAACATTTCCTGAAGACATCAAAAACTCTGCTACCCTCTGGTCTTCAGAAGCCCGGATAATAGAATATGGATGTGATAATGTCTCTTGCACGCTAATAACACAATCTGCTTTGCGCTGCAAAGCTAAAGCTAGGGCTTCATCGATATCTACGGCAGTCCGTAGTGGTGATGTCGGTTGTAATAACATCAAAAATTCTGGAAAATACTCTTCATTTTCATGAAACCATCGTATTGCATGTGTAAGAGCATCAACATGCGGGGAATCATCTTTAGCCAATCCAGCAGGCCTTATAAACGGTATCTCAGCACCCCACTTTTGTGCAATATCAGCAATTTCATTATTGTCCGTAGAGACAACAACACGGTCAAGCACAGATGAGTTTAGTGCTGATTCAATTGTCCAAGCAATAAGTTGTTTTCCTCCCAAAGGTACTATATTCTTTTTAGGAATACCTTTAGAACCACCACGAGCTGTGATCAAACCTAGAACTTTGGACACTTGTCAGTAACTTTGTACAACATTCAATACTTATACTGGTGTTATTTGGCAAACATTACTTTAATCTAAGGCTCACTGTACTCAGCATCTTTTTGATACAGTCGCCAAAACTGTCCTCTTGCCAAGAGGAGTTGATCAGGATGACCT
>DCAJ01000105.1:4508-5287 GCA_002311455.1 Anaerolineales bacterium UBA1136
GCCCTCATCTAACACAACAACTAAGTCCGCATCTCTGACTGTAGTAAGACGATGAGCAATAACAAGAACAATAGAATTTTCCCGTAGCTTACTTATGGCTGCATGCACCTCACTCTCAGTAATGTTGTCAAGAGCACTAGTGGCTTCGTCAAAAACAAGAACATCAGGTTCTGTTAGAATAGCACGCGCAATAGCAACTCGCTGCCGTTGGCCACCTGAAAGACGAAGACCACGGTCTCCTACTACTGTTTCATACCTCTCATTCATAGAGTTTAGCAGTTCATCTAACTGCACAGTCTTTATTATCTGATCAAGATCACCATCCTTAATCGAACTATCCCATAAGGTGATATTGTTACGCAATGTTGTATTGAACAAATATGGATCCTGTCCGACGAAACCTACACGTTTACGCCAACTATATATATCAATTTCACTAAGGTCGACCTTGTCAACTAGAATTTGACCAGCACCTGGATCATAGAGACCAATTAACAAATCTGCAATAGTGGACTTTCCTGACCCTGTTTGCCCAACAAATGCAGTCACCTGTCCACGACGTAAGGTAAGATTTATATCATGAAGTACAGACACATCAGGTCTACTATGATAAGCAAATGACAGATCTTGGAGTTCAATTTCCTCTATACAATCGGTGTCCTCCAAGACATGTTTACTGTTTTTCTCGGTAGGCATATTACTTAGGGTTTCATCAGCTATTTCAACCACGTGGAGCTTATCGTTTAGGTTGACTATATTCTGTTGCATTGTACCAACTG
>DCAJ01000105.1:5354-7895 GCA_002311455.1 Anaerolineales bacterium UBA1136
GGACTATATTATGTTGAATTGTACTAACTGTAGGAAGCAAACGTCTCATCAACAGTACCATTGCAGCTATTTCTGGTAATGTAAGCCCCAGTGCAGGTCTTGTAATAGCAATAACAACTAAAGTGGTAATGAGTAATGTTCCGATAATCTCGACGAGAACACCAGGAATAGATGGTAACAATCTACTGACAACATACAATGGTAGATACTCCTGCAATAACGTTCTGATACGGCTGACTGCTACATTCTCTATTACACTAGCTTTAATTACGCGAATACCATCTAGAAAATCAACCATAGCCACAGAATTTTTTTGACGAATTTCATGTAGCTGAGATCCAATCTGTGCCGATCGTCGTTGAATGCGTGGGCCAGTAATACTATATACCAACAAGAGAGGAAGTCCTATTATTGGTATTGACCACCATGAAAGGTAGAACAACAAGATGAGGCTAGTAATGGTTAACACCACACCGTTAAGTAAAGATGATGCGGTAGAAATACTACTAACCACCCCGGTAGCTGCACGCGACAAATCTTCGATTATTACACCTCGACCGCGAGCAGTAATTTCCTCGTAGCGAGCGCACATAAATGTATCAAACAACCTAACTTTAAAGTCTAATTCCACCCTAGTAGCAAGACGATGAATCAGAACATTTTGTAGAAGTAATATAATGTTCTTTATAATTACCAGAATAACAATGATCGATAAGCCTGCAAATACCACTATTTGATAGTTAATATCCACATTTATTCTGTCTGTAATCTTTTGAACTATGTCTGAAATCCATACCGAAGAACCTTCTTCTGGTGCAATCAGTACACTTACAACTGGTACAACCATTCCAATGCTAAGCACATCAAGGGTTGAAGTGACAAAAATAGCGACAGTAATTACGAGAATCCTCACCCAATATGGATGAAATACTAGTCTCCAATATAGTCTGAACATTATATGTTTGTCCCTAAACTTCGATTATCTAACAACTGAATTCGTTTGTTCACATCTAACATATGGTTACAGAATAACAGTGATCAAGATACTAAAGACACGTTTCAATAATAATTTAGGCAAGAACAAAAAATCATGTCTCCTGGACCACAAAGCTTCTGGAATTTTCGCGACAAACTTATATATATGACCGGATTTACCTATTTGCCGCAACATAGTCTTACAGGTTTTAGGTCTTCCATGCAATAAATGCAACACAAACCATATAGCGGTTGATCGAATCTGTATTTGCAGAAGCCTGTTTATCACCTCATAAGCTGTAGTAGATCCAAAAATTTGCCATTTGCGCTCTATGTCCCAGTCGCTTAACCAACTTTCAAGATCTTTTAGCCAAACCTTTCCAGATTCAGCCAGTTGGATATTAAGTTGAGCACCATGACGACGCCAATAAAACACTGCTGTTTCATCAAAGCCAGTTACACCAAACGGTACTATTCCATACAAATGACTTTTGTCTAGATTACGGTGAAAACCGCCCGACTCGCGTAGGACGTCAGTTTTAATGGAAAATATGCTACCAGGTGCACTAAACAGGCTACCGCCGCGCAGTTTGTCTAACGCAATCTCATGACCTAACATATAACGTGACCTGAGATTACTTTTCCGTTCTACTGTGGAAATAATTGAGCCATGTTCATCTACAGCTACAGGAAGTCCAGCTGCAGTAGTACACTCAGGATGCCCCAAAAATAAACTCACCATCTTTTCCACATAGTCGTCACACATCCAGTCGTCATCGGACTGATAAAAAATATAATCCCCTTTAGCTTCATTGAGCCCAGCATTAAGACAAACATCCAACATTCTTAGAGGATCATCTGGGTGATATTGATTTTCCGCAAAGTGAATAAGTTTAATCCGCTTATCAATACCCGCCACAGAATACAAATATTTGACAGTTTCAGCAGTAGCACCATTATTTACAAGGATAATCTCCAGATTATCATAAGTTTGTCTACGAATAGCATCTACAGCCTCCTTAAGCAATTGGGGTCGGTAATATGTGTCCAGAATTACAGTAAAAAGCGGTCTTTTGTCCACAGACTAATTGCTCACAAAAACAATCCGATTATGAAATGATTGCAATCCAGTTTGTATCAATCCAGCAACCATGAATTCTTTCGTAGAAACCGTGCACCTATACGTGACGGGTGACCGATAATAGGATGGTTATCCGGAAACATTGATCTATACAGCAACTGCAACTTATTATCACTATCATCTTNNGTGCCGTCTAAACGTTCATTCATCTCAACAACGAGATCCAATATCTCCTCAGATGTATTCTCAACCACATCTATACCAGCTTTAGTATATTGTTCAGTTCTACCCCAATCATGTGCACCAATATCAATAATTTCACGAATAGTAAGAAACTTGTGATTATCACTATACCTATATTTTTTTGGAATAAACAAATCCCGTGAAGTGCGAGGAGCAATTCTCAAAGGTGTTAAATTTACGGCGACAAACGGGACCCCAAAAATAGCTGCTGGTCCAAATAGACCGCCTGTATCGCCTAAGAA
>DCAJ01000061.1:0-5241 GCA_002311455.1 Anaerolineales bacterium UBA1136
GCATTATAAGTGCCGCAATAGCTGGGGCAGTTACCCCATGTGCTACTTCCCAGTCGCTATCCGCTCCACTTGCTATCGCTGTTGTCACGTCTGTACCCACAGCATCTGTCATTTTCTCAACACCCACTACCAGAGCTGTGTTAATCTCTCCGCTACGAATCGCAAGAAATGCCTGTCTGACAGCTGCAGCACCCGAGGCTCCAGCAGCTTCTACTGTAATAGCCTCGGTACCCCTTAAACCACAAAAATCAGCTACTAGTACACCAACATTTTGTTGTTGGGATAAACGAGGAGCAAGCATATTTCCCACAAAAATTGCATCTGGCTTTTTTGTCATAGAGGATGCCAAAGCCGAATTAACAGCCTCCCAAGCTAGATGACGCAATGATATACCCCAGTGTTCACCGACTGTTGTACAACCTGTGCCTGCTATAAAGACATTTGGAAAATCAGTCATCCCAGGGCCAATTTACCTTGATAGCGCGCGTATGTAGCATAATCAATCACTGTACGCCTTTCCAAATAGTCTTTTGTAGTCGGAGCCAAGGTCTGACATGATGACAAACGATCATTTATAGATAGCTGAAATGCGTCAGAACCTGCCCCAGAACCAAATGACACCAAAAGAACACGATCTCCAGGTTGCGAAACATCAAGTACTGCAGTGAGTCCTAGTAGTGCTGAACCTGCATAAACGTTTCCTACATCCGATGCCAACAAACCCGTTTTGATCTGATCAGTAGTAAATCCTAACCTCTTTGCAACCTGCTGCGGAAATTTGCTGTTAGGCTGATGAAACACAGCATAAGCATAATCAGTCACAGTAGTACCCATCGCCTGCATCAATTGTTGAGCACAGTCCACTATATGTCTAAAGTAGGCTGGCTCACCAGTAAAGCGCTTCCCATGTTGTGGGTATTTAGCATGTTGTCTACGCCAAAAATCTGGTGTATCAGTAACAAAGGAATGACTCCCTTCAATTGTAGCAACAGATTGTTCAGACGTACCTAACAGAAAAGCTGCGCCACCAGCACCAGCAGTATACTCTAGAGCATCACCTGGACGACCTTGGGCAGTATCCATGCCAATTGCAAGAGCATACTTTGCCATTCCCGAGCCTACGAAACCAATGGCAGCCTGCATGGCCTCAGTACCCGCTTTACAGGCAAATTGCCAATCGGCTGCTTGAGTATTAGGCACGGCCCCAATTGCCTCCGCGACAATAGTCGAGGTTGGTTTTACTGCATATGGATGAGATTCGGAGCCCACCCATACAGCACCAACATCTACAGGGTTCACTTCAGCGCGCGCAAAAACATTGCGGGCAGCTTCAATAGACATAGTAACAACATCTTCATCAATACCTGCGACAGATTTCTCATTCACTGGCAATCTACCAGATACGCCGGTCCATAGTTTAGCAACATCCTCTGCCGGTAAACGGTAACGAGGTATATATGCCCCATATCCCACAATCCCGACTGAAAGATTAGGTTTCATAACCTGGAAATCTAATACTGGATTATCATTCATCATAATATCTATTTCCTAGTTCAGTCTAGTCTACCTTCTACCAATCATTGAAGCAATTCCGAAGCTCGGTCTAACCTTATATCATTCTCTGAAACCATTTTACGCGCTATTAGGTCAACGTTACTACCTTCGGCTCCAGCAGCAATTGCTAACTGCCGCGCATGTAATCCCATATGACCCCTTTGTATACCTTCAGTAGCTAACGCTCGTAGAGCGGCCAAGTTTTGAGCTAGACCTACACACACAATGATTTCGGCTAATTGAGAACTTGAACGCACCCCGAGCAACTCAAGATTTGCCCGAGCACTCGGATGTACTCTGGTTGCTCCACCAACAATACCAATAGCCATCGGCATCTCTATCTCACCACATAAGGACCCATTTTTATCAACGGTCCACTTCGACAAACTAGTATATGAGCCTGAGCGCGAAGTATAAGCATGCGCGCCTGCTTCAATTGCACGCCAATCGTTACCAGTTGCAATCACTACAGCATCTACTCCATTCATAATACCCTTATTATGTGTGGCAGCTCTATAAGGGTCCACTGACGCGAAAGCCCATGCTTCAATTATTCCATCTCTTACTTGTTTAGCATCGTAATTTGCAAATCCCAACTCATCTAGTGGTATGGTAACACTTGCCCCAGCCAATCTCCGATCCGCAAGATTAGATAGTATACGCAGATGCACTCTGCCACCAGTAATTTCTTCAATCACCGGTGCCACAAATTCGGTTGCTGTATTAACAGCGTTAGCACCCATAGCGTCACGCGTATCATAAATGAGATGAGCTATAAGAAAAGGTCCTATAGGAGATTCGTGAACCACACGCACCTCTAGGTCTCTTACACCACCACCCAGTTCGGTTATAACAGGATCAACATCCATTGCACTATCAATGACAATTTGCTTATTCGCTAGCAAAGCACTTTGAGCTCTATCAACATCGTCTAAGTCAAGAACCTGTATTTGCCCAATCATCTCCGGAGGGGTACTTTTAGCTTGAAATCCCCCTCCCGACCTTGCAAGTTTTGCAGCAAGACTTGCCCCTGCAACTACCGATGATTCTTCAATAACCATAGGAATAAGCACTTCTTGGCCATTAACAATAAAATTAGTTGCTATACCAATTGGTAAACTATATACGCCAATCACATTCTCTATCATGTGATTGGCGTTCTCAACCTTCAGACCCCCATCTCCAGACAATGCCGCTATATGCTCCGACTCAACAGCACTTTTCTCTAACAATACTTCATGACGCCTTTGTACTTCCAAACAATGAAAATCAGGCAGACGTGATATATTTCTGGAAAAAGTCATTTTTGAATTACTATCTATGGATTTACCAAGCTTAATTACTGAAGTTCGAACATTATGTAGATCAATTGCTAAATATTACCCATTTTTTCTTTCAAAAACTATCAAATAATCTCCATTTTCAGAAAAATACGGCGCAAGTGTACCAACAAACTAATTACTCATCTAAATATTTGGCTAAAATATCAATAGTTGCTTTTCCAGA
The DNA here is from genome assembly GCA_002311455.1 of Anaerolineales bacterium UBA1136. Classification (GTDB taxonomy): domain Bacteria; phylum Chloroflexota; class Anaerolineae; order Anaerolineales; family UBA11657; genus UBA11657. Next base: position 3,061 of record DCAJ01000061.1, read on the forward strand.
TACACGAATACGCTTCCAAGTAAAAGCACTAGGAAAATCATGTTCCAGTCCATGTTCTGTTGTTAATGCACCCCAGAATCCAAGTTCCTTCAGATAATCGATAACTTGTTGATCATAAAATCCGCTTGGGTAACTAAAATAACGGGGCTGTCGGCCTATATGTGCCTGCAGTGTCTGCATGGAACCAAGAACTTGATACTGGACTAATTCAAACGAACGATCCGAGAGTTGTACATGAGTCTTACTATGTGGCTCTATTTTCCATCCGTACTCATACATTTTGTGAGCCATTTCCCATGTCAGATATGATGGGTGTTGTTCATCCATCAGTTGTGTTAGTACAAAAACGGTGCCTGTATATCCGAATGCCTGCATATGTGGAAGAGCATATTGATAAAGCCCTCGATAACCATCATCAAAACAGAAAAGTATCGGCTTGTCCGGTAATGGTCTGCCCTGAGTAAGATAATAAGTCAAATCATACAAACTGATAGAACGATAACCCTGAGCATGGAGATATGCTAACTGTTGCCTAAAAACCCCAGGCTGCACAGTAAGTCCTACGCGTATATTGTCTGCATCATCAGCCAACGGCTCAATATAGTGATACATTAATATCGGTACCCGGGCCACCCTATCATCTACTAATGCGTCAGGAGTAGGCCAGTGAGTAGGAACCAATGTAGAAGTTGGAGTAGCTGTAATCGGAACCACATTAGGTGTGACAGTGTAAGTGGGGTATGACATGACTATAGCAGTAGCTGCATGAGTTGGTATATTTGTAGCTGGTTTGATTGCAATTGTTGGTATATTGGTAGGGTTACGATTGTTCTGTACCACTGCCGCGGTTGACGATAAGTCTGATTTAGTGTTCTGGACTAGACTAGTCACTGTTGCGTTTGTTACTATAGCTGCAGCATTGTCAGTCCCAGTAGGATACAGTGTTGCGCTAACACGTAACACATCTACAGCTTGACTAGTACACCCAATCAATGCAACCATTAATATCAAGTATACCGTTGTCAAACTATTAGGTAGCCTATCAAGAAACTTACTAATCATCAATAATCTCTGTATATATTAAATCAAAATCCCCGTATCACCGGGGAATTATTGTACAATATATATTACATAGATGACCTCTACTCAGGGAGCATGTCTGTATCCAAGAAATAATCAAGCCAAATCCAAATAAGAGAAGCGTAGGATAGACATAGAAAAGTGAAATTGTTAATTAGAATATCGAGGATACCGAAATTCAAATCAACAGCATAACGGTCCATTGAAGTACCAAAAGCAGCTACTGTTGCGTAACCCGCAGCTATACCTACGGCAATAGAAATAACCCAAACTACCACACGTTTTGCTACCATTCTGTCCTCCTAAGTGCACTATTGTATACACAGAAATTGTAGTTTATAGACACATTATAGTCAAGCATCTTGCACATTAATAGGCAAAATCTTACATTTTCCTGTCGCTTACATATCCTGATCTAGAAATGCTGGTTCCGCTTTCCAAGTCTTTATGAATCTTGAAGCACGATTTATTTCCAACAATCCCGTAAGTCCCACTAAAACAAATCCTAGCACGAACAAAGCAAGAAATGGTGCTAGTGCGGGCATACGTTGAATAGAAAGCAGCAGTGCAGCCACAGCGTAAGCCGAGAAAAAGAACTCCAACCATATAGTTTTATCATTTTTGTTTTCGTACAAGTCATATATAGAAGTAGATAAGTCACTATTTTTTGGCGTACGCAAAAACTCATTGGGTTTATATCCCAAAATTGCCTCAATTACTGCCCGAGTATTGTTTACCGCAACACCTAAGCCTATCAGCATCAAAACTGGAAACCACACAAATCGCAATAATCCGTTCCGATATGCCGTTGCCTGAGCGACGGCATACAACACCGGTGGTCCAAGACCAGCAATACCAAGCCATTGAGGCAATAAATAGTTGACATCCACATAATACATACAGGGTATGCTTGACACAAGAAAACAAAGCATCATCGGATGCATAAGATAGCCACCTAAATGCAGTAAAGCCTGGATACGCTTCCAGAGAGAAAACTCCGCGGAGGCAATCAGTCTAGTTGTGTGCTTAAGTAGACATTGCACTGAACCTTTTACCCATCTAAACTGTTGTCTCTTAAAGGCATGTATGCTAACTGGGATC
>DCAJ01000061.1:5292-9576 GCA_002311455.1 Anaerolineales bacterium UBA1136
CATGTATGCTAACTGGGATCTCCGCCGGCGATACAACATCTGACAAATAACGAAAGTCCCAGCCTGCCATCTGGGCCCTATAAGAAAGATCTAGATCCTCTGCAATTGTATCGGTCTGCCATCCCCCAGAGCTCACAATGCATTTCTTACGCCACACTCCGGAAGAACCATTGAAGTTAAAAGTCAGATCATTACGGCTGCGTGCCATCTGCTCTACGACTAGGTGTCCATCCAATGCTATAGCCTGTGCCCGCGTAAGCGGACTATGAAGTGCGTTAAGATGGCCCCAGCGAGTTTGCACCATACCTACTTTGTGCGAACAAAAATGTGGAATGGTTCTCTTGAGATAATCAGGAGGCGGCACAAAATCCGCATCGAAAATTGCAATGAACTCACCTTGAGCATGCAGTAAGCCTGCTGCCAGAGCTCCTGCTTTATTACCAAATCTATTAGACCGATGATAACATTCTATATTCAAACCTTTTTTATGACATGAGGCGACTAATTTTTGCACGACGTCAGTTGTATCATCAGTGGAATCATCTAAAACCTGAATAGATAGACTCTCTACGGGATAATCCAAATTAGCCACAGCATCAATCAATCTATGTATCACTTGTAGCTCATTAAACACTGGAAGTTGCACTGTAACATGCGGCCATTTTTCAGGTAAGCTTGCAATTGGTTTTGAACCAAATTTCCGCACAAACAATGCAGTAAGAATCAACATATTCAATCCGTATAAGGCTAGGATAGATGCTGATATCACAAAAACAGCACGGAAAATATTGACTAAGAACATGAAAAGTAATTTTGTAGACTTATAGAATCATTGCAGACGAAACGGCAAAATATCAGTGTAGAAGATTGCAATCGCAGTTGCAGCACAACCTCTGTAAATTGACGCGTATACTCTGGGCTGCTAATAGCAACATGCTTGGTGGGAGACATAAACCAACGCCTATTATTCTCAGTTAATAACATGAAAACATCCTCCTACTCACAACGCAGACAAAAGCGTCGCATGTTTTTTGTAACGCTGATAATACTTACCATTCCCCTATACGTCTTGGGAATCGCTATACTTCAAATTGATCCTGACTCTAATTCAGGTGAAAATACAATTTTACCATCCGAAGTACCTCCCAAAGTAATCACCATATTGCCTCGAACAACCTCAACTCAGACACCAATGTCTCCAACATTTGAAATGATTACCGTAGCGACTGCCACTGAAATGCTCACGCCTTCAAGCACGAAAACTGCTCTGACTAACACAATAAACCCTATCCAAACTCAAACTCACACTGCTTCTCCAACTACTAGCAATACTCCAACTTCAACATCCAGTAGCACTCCTACTGCAAGTAATACTCTATCTCCCACATCGACCAGTACAGCAACACCGACCTCAAGCATCACACCAAGCCCAACGTCAAGTCAGACAATTACACCCACTGAAACAAATACGGTAACACTCCTATCTAGTAATACACCTACTGTGACCTACACTCCTACTAATACCCCGTCTCCGAGCGAGGCCATACTTACGATTACGCCAACATTGACAGTTACTTTAACACCAACATCTACTGCCTCACCCACACCAACAACTACCGACTTGATATCAAACACTAATACACCTACAGTCACGCCAACTCCATAGCAAAATAACAGTAAATATGCTTATAGAGAAAGCAAACTTTGAGTTAAAAGCAAGAATTTAGCCTAAGTACTGTTTGTATATGACTGATATTGCATTTCATACAATGAATATAGTGAAAAGTCATCGTTGTTACTTTTATCCTCTAGATATTAGCCATGCACCCTCCGAATCAGTATTAAATCGCGAAACATCTCGTATACACCTGGCCACAAGCGGACTGTGCTGCCAGGGGAATCTCGCCAGAGTACTGGTAACTCCTTTATGTTTAAATCTGACCTTTGAGCTAAAAACAAAATTTCGACATCAAACATAAAACGCTCGATAATTGCACGCTTATATAGTGGTACCACAGCTTGTCCACGAGCCGCCTTGAATCCACATTGTGTATCAGAAAACTCGTGAAGACCTACTATTTGAATACGTGCAAGGTCAAATACATGTGATGCTATGCGACGAAACAAACTAGGCTCAATCTCTATACAGGAATCTGGATGCGCACGTGATCCCACAACCAAATCGGCTCCTCTCTCTAGAAGTAANNCTATAGCGTTGTGAATTTCGTCTACCGGTGTTGAAAGGTCAGCATCAAGAAAAACAATCCAATCGCCTGCTGCATCCAAAACCCCTGTACGTACAGCAAATCCTTTACCACGATTCGGGCTGTACCGGATTAAGCGAGCACGATCATCGCCAGATATTATCTTGCCTATGATGTAAGGAGTATCATCTTCGCTGCCATCATCAACAACAACTAACTCCCATTTGGACTTTTGTTCAGATTGCAGGAACTCTAGTATCTCCTTTATGCCCGATGCTATTCGATCTTCTTCATTGTATACCGGCACTATAACAGACAGTTGAACGTCAGATGCCAATTGTCGATTCATTCTAGCTCATCAATCCTCTCAGCAAGTGCATTGCAAACCACATGATTCACTATCAGGTGACCATCCTCTTGGTGACCAATATGTTCGCTCGGTATCCGAACGACTAAATCAGATACATCAGCTAGAACACCACCTTTATTACCCGTAATAGCAATCACGGTACCCGAAAATTCTTTGTGAACACATTCAATTGCACGCAATATGTTGGGAGAATTACCACTAGTGGAGATTGCCACTAGTATATCAGCTGGTCTCATCAGGTTACGCAATGGCTCAGTGAAAACTGAATCGTAGGAAACATCGTTGCCCCACGCAGAAATTAAGGGCATATTATCTGTCAAAGCGATGGCTCGATATCTAGGTTTGCCAGGTCTTATAGTGAGTTTAGACAAATCATTCATCATATGAGAAGCAGTTGAAGCACTTCCCCCGTTACCAATAATAAACACCTGACGATCGTCAAACAGGGCGTCAAATAGAAAATCGACTACTGCTTGTATTTCAGACCGCGAAACAGCTTTCAGAGTATTCTCCAAATCGGTAATATAATCATCTACATAAGTCATAATTTCACCTTTGTACCAGAATTTGTATACTAGTAGTAGTGCTTCTAGATATCTAAACTCTACATACCTCCCCTAACTGTTCCCAGGGTCCGCATATCGCTCCTAGCGGCCGTAGCATAGTCTCCAAAGTCCGATTGCTGCTGTGCCCAGTCTAGATACTCATGAACACTCATTTCGACTGTACTTTGTGGCGTCCAACCTATATCTCCTATCTCACTAATATCTGATATGATGTGACGAGTATCGCCAAACCTATACTCCCCATTAGACACCACCTTGATCTCTGGAGCACCAACAATGTCAGCCATAATACTACCAAATTCGTTAACAGTTACTTTTCTTCCACCACCAACATTAAACGACCGGAAATCTGTACGTACATTTTCTAAAGCCATCACATTTGCACGAGCTACATCTATCACATTTACGTAATCTCTTATCTGCTCTCCATCTTCATAAGCTGTAAGCGGTCCTCCAGCAAGAGCCTGCATAGCAAAAATCCTAAGTACTCCAGAATATGCATTTCTATAAGATTGACGAGCACCTTGAACAATTGAGTAGCGCATTCCGACCGTGGGAATGTTATAACTACGACCAAGCATCATACCAATCGTTTCCTGAGTATACTTACTCATAGCATAAGAATTGTGCGGACTTACATGAATTTCATTCGTGTCCAATAAATGCAATTTATCTTCGCATGTAGGACAAATCAAATCCCACTGCTTTGTTTCTAGTTGTTGCGTAGATCTAGGAGATGGATACTGGACTCCGTGCGTTTTACATTCATATCTTCCCTCACCGTATATAGCCTGGGAGGAAGCAACTACTACTTTGCTAATCGACAAACTATGTTCAACTATAGTTTCGTACAATAGAGCAGTCCCAACAGAATTTACATGGAAAAAAGTTGAAAAATCTGGCAGATAATCCTGATAAGCAGCCAGATGAAAAACTGAGTCAATACTATCAAGTGCAGATTTCCAAGCAGATTTGTCCCTAACATCACCCTGCACAAAATCGACCTCAGTAGAGATATAATCTGGCAAATTGCCACCAAGATGTACTGGCGAAGCAAGATTATCGAGTATGCGCACTTTGTAACCACGAGTCAATAGCAAGTCAACTGTGTGCGAACCAATAAAACCTGCTCCTCCTGTCACTA
>DCAJ01000077.1:0-5563 GCA_002311455.1 Anaerolineales bacterium UBA1136
GGAATTGCTGCACAGTAAAATTCTGCGCAATACCTATAAGATCAATGAGGCCAAGTTTTGAAAGCCATTCGCTATTGTAACGCACCAACGTTTTGTCACTATCTAGTATATTAAACGCTTGCTCAGCAAATGTTTCTGCATTACGTTTAACTTCGTCTTGATCAAGGATAGGTCTAGCTTTATTCTTATCAGATGGATCTCCGATAAGTGCTGTGTAGTCTCCAATCAGAAAAGTAACTTCATGACCTAGATCCTGAAATTGTCGTAGTTTACGAATTGTGATTGTGTGACCAAGGTGAAGATTTGTCGCTGTTGGGTCATATCCACAATACACTCGCAAGGGTCTCTCTTCTAGAAGCAGCTTATACATCTCCGATCGCATAGATTTCTCTAGGTTATGGTCACCATACTCAGTACCTTGCATCAAGAGTTCCAACTGTTCATCAATTGACATCAGATCTCCTTAACATCCATAATTTCTGCATTATAGCAATCTCTCTTTACGTTGTCACTCTCAAATAGTTATCGTATAATCCTTCCAGTTTCCCACGAGGTTAATTACAAATGCGAACTGGTGCTGAGATTAGGCAAGATTTTATCACTTACTTCAAGGAACATCGGCATACTGTTGTACCTTCATCTTCACTGGTGCCTGCTAAAGATCCTTCACTTCTGTTCACAAATTCAGGAATGGTGCAATTCAAGGATGTATTTCTAGGAACTGACAAACGTAATTATAAAAGAGCAGTCGATGCACAAAAATGTATGCGCGTCGCAGGGAAGCACAATGATTTAGATGATGTAGGCCGAGATGGAACTCATCATACATTCTTTGAAATGCTCGGTAACTGGTCATTTGGCGACTATTACAAACAGAAAGCTATAGAAATGGCATGGAGTCTCCTTACAGAAGTATGGCAAATCTCTCCAGATAATCTATATGTAACTGTGTTCAAAGATGAACTGGGAGCTATTGATACCGACGAAGAAGCTGCAACAGCCTGGCTTGCGCAACCTGGATTTGACCATTCACACCTATTTCATAGAGGTAGGCATGACAACTTTTGGGAAATGGCCGACACCGGCCCATGCGGACCATGTTCAGAAATCCACGTCGATCTAAATCCTGGCAAAGGTCGAGTATCTAACGATACATTAGACACAGATCGTTTTGTAGAATTGTGGAACCTAGTATTTATTCAATATAATCGTGTCTCTGGAGACGAACTAACTTTCCTACCTACCTCACATGTCGATACAGGAATGGGCTTAGAACGGATTACAGCGATACTACAGGGTGTACCTTCGACTTACCACACAGACTTACTTTGGCCAACTATTATTGCTACCCAAAAACTAGCAAAACATAGTAATGATGAAAGAGATGCGCATTTGACCCCTTACCGCGTCATTGCTGACCATGTACGGGCTGCCACATTTCTGGTTGCCGATGGAGTTGTTCCTGGCAACACCAATCGTAGCTATGTGTGTAGAATGATAATTAGGCGTGCTTCTAGATTTGCCTCAGAAATTGGTCTCAAAGAACCATCTTTATCAACTATATCTGAAACAGTGATAGAGACGTACAAGCAGGCTTACCCAGAACTTGAAGAGCATGGTAGCACAATCAATAACACATTGTACGACGAAGAAACTAGCTTCTATAAGACAATTAACGCTGGACTAGCTCATCTTAATACGATCATAGAAACTGCTTCTTCTGACAATAGAAATGTGCTTACAGGAACAGAAGCCTTTGATCTTTACGCCACATATGGACTCCCTGTCGAAATTACCAAGGATTATTGTGACAAACATGGATTTAATGTGGACCAAGTAAATTTTCGTAGAGCAATGAATGCTCACCGTGAAGCTTCGAAAACCACCACTACTGCAGGTAGCATAATTTCTCCGAATTCAGAAATATATCTGAAGCTTTTACATAGCCTACAGGACACCAAGTATTTAGGACCAGATGGTGTAGAACATTCGCCTTATGGACCAAATACTTCAACCGGCAAGCTACTAGCTCTAGTATCTGACAATGGTCAAGTTTTAGAACAAGTACAGCCAGGACAATCAGTAGGAGCCATATTATCCAGTACTTCGTTCTACATTGAATCTGGAGGTCAAGTAAGTGACAGAGGGAAAATACGATCACCCGATGCTAATTGGGAGATAGATGTAGAAAGTGTGTACCGCCCTGTTTCTGGACTAATAGTGCACCTCGGAGTTATATCCACAGGTTTACCTAGAGCTGGTGACAATTGCACAGCATCTGTAGACGCAGCAGAACGGTTGTCTACCATGAGAAATCATACTGCCACACATATACTTCACCGTCAGCTGCGCAATCTCCTGGGAGAGCATGCCCGGCAGGCTGGTTCTTCAGTCACCCCAGACCGAATTAGGTTTGATTTCACGCATAACAAACCCCTTACAGACCAGCAACTAGATAAATTGACTTCACAAGTTAACCTGATCATAATGGACAACCATACCATTTATATTAAGCATGAGAGTTATGATGAATCGATTTCACGTGGTGCCACTGCTCTGTTCGGAGAGAAATACGGTGACGTAGTACGTACTGTTCAAATAGGAAATGATGATAAGAGGTATTCCCTTGAACTTTGCGGAGGCACACATGTCCAACAAACCGGAGAAATAGGTCCATTTATCGTCACTAGAGAAAGTTCCATCTCCTCTAACACACGTCGCATTGAAGCAATCACAGGTCATACAGCGCAAAGGTACGTTCACCATTCATTGATGATTCTCAGCAGCATGTCTACCAATCTACAATCTGACATTGATACCTTACCTGACAAAATAGAACAACTACAAGCAAATTATGCTCAAACTCTATCCACATGTGAGAATCTTGAATTACAGCTCGTCCAGCATCAACTATCTCAAAAGCTGGACACAACAAACCATATAGAAGATATACCGATACTGATAACTGAAATAACGACTACTAATATCAAACTGTTGCGAGATATCACAGATTGGTATATGGAGCGTAATCCCACCGGCATAATAGTAATTGGGTCTGTCACAAACTCTCGTGTTAGTCTAATAGTTCGCCTAAGCAAAACTCTTATTGAACGAGGGCTAAACGCAGGTAGCATAGTATCAACTATATCAACTATAGTTAATGGTAAAGGTGGTGGAAGTCCTACACTAGGTCAAGGTGGTGGCAATAATGCTCAACGACTTAATGAGGCATTATCAAAAGCATCAGAACTGATTAGACAAATACTGTCGGAGCACAATTAACTTTTGCGAGAACAACTCGTCAACCTAGAATCCCACGACGATTACCATTCAGCCCGGGATAAGATGGGACAAATACAGGTAGATAGGATATTACTGGTTTGGCCCAAACCTGTTCGCGGGCAAGACATTCCGTTAGCTAGAAAACTTGATTTGTTGTTAATGCATCGACATGCTTCTAGATTAGGGGCACATCTGGGAGTCGTAACTGACTACGAGCAAATCATCGACCATGCTGGTTCTCTGGGACTTCCGGTATTTGACTCAGAGACTACTGCTCACATATCTTTATGGCGCTCCAGAACTTCACTGCGCCCAGATATCACTAAGCCACCAGGACATTCAGAATCACTGAAAGTGGCAAAAGACCATCTAGAACACAGAAGAAAACCCAGGGAAGATAAATTAAATTGGCATTTGATACGTGGAGGAATTCTTACTGCAATAGGACTACTATCAATAGGTACACTTGTACTCCTGGCTATACCCTCAGCAAAGGTGACGCTCACTCCCAAATATCAAAACATTGTAACGCAAGTTACTGTTACTGCCGATCCTCATATTACCGCACCAGATTACAAACAAGATACAATCGTCGCGACCTCAGAAAACACAATTGTAAGTGGCGAAATTGAAATTTATACAAGCGGTACCGGCGAGCTATCAATACAATATTCAGCAGGAACGGTAATATTCACTAATCTCACATATCAACCTGTGACAATACCAGCAGGTACAGCAGTAAGCACTAGTAGTAGACTAGAACCAAACACTTACGTTACGCAGCATGACGCAATGCTTGATGAAAAACGAGGATTGATCACATTGGTAGAAGTTAGAGCAGTTCTTCCTGGTCCTGAAGGCAACGTAGGCCCATCATTGATCAACCGTGTAGAAGGTCCATTAAGCAAACAAGTCGCTGTCACAAATAGGCAACCGACAACAGGTGGCCAAACAGTTGCAGTACCGGCTGTAACCCGTCTCGACCGCTCTAAAGCGTATGACACTCTGGTTAACGATCTACGTAATCAGGGCTTTGCCGCTATAGTTGCTAGCCTAGCTTCATACCAATTGTCTGTAATAGAAAGCGCAGTAATACAAGACGTGCTGGAACTAAATTACAGTCACTCAATCGGAGCACACACAGACAAATTGACACTAACAATGCAAGCCAAGGTAAGTAGCACAGTCATTGACGAACAAGACGCATTCCAAGCAGGATACATAGAGCTGCAGGACCAACTAGAATCCAACATGGTGCTTGACGAAGAGACACTCAATTATTCTCGATCTACTCCTATGTCAGGAAATCAATCAGGAGAAATATCCATCAAAGTTACTGCAAGAGGTGTAGCTTCTCCAGTGATAGATTTGTCCAATGTAAAAAGCACTATCCGATGGAAACCCATTGCTGAAGCAAAACAAGGGCTATTACAAACCTTGCCATTGAGCAAAACTCCGAATATAGTAATTCAACCTTCGTGGCTAAATCGCATACCTTGGCTTGCATGGCGTACTAGCATCATAGTCAATCCACCAGACTAGGTTACAAGTCGATGAGATTTATGGGAATAGATCACGGTGCTAAGTATATCGGACTAGCAATTAGCGACCCTACAGGAATCGTAGCTAGACCATTATCTACAATACTACATACTTCCATTAAGAAAGATATAGAGTTGATCTCAGATATCACCAAAACTGAAGCTGTGGATAAGATAATACTAGGTTTGGCAACTGATTCTAGAGGATCAAATGCGCAAGCAACCAAACGTAATCGTCGTTTTATTGCAGCTCTAAAAACCTCAACTGGGCTTCCCTTACTATTTTGGGACGAATCAGACTCTACTCTGCGAGCCCACCAATTCACAAAACCAAGTAGTATGAAAATGGAGTCCATACACTCCATAGCAGCCGCGGTAATACTACAAGACTATCTCGATACCCATGCCCAAGAACAGAGCCCGACGTAGATCTCGAAGAGCATTTCTAGCTAAATTAGCTATTCTTGTAAAAGCATGTGCAATATTCGGATTAGTAATTTCATTAGTTTATGTTTGGGAAAAAGTGATAAAGCCCGCTTCTGTTCTAGGTCCACCTCACGATAATTTACCAATATGGAAGACAAATGTGATTAGGGCCCAACTAATGCCTAAGTTTTCTGTTTTAAGTTCTTCACAACGTAATAGCAATGAAATTTCAGATTTTGTAATATCACCCGGAGAGAATGCAAATTCCATCTCTGAACGTCTTGCAAATCAAGGTATAGTACCTGATGCTAACT
>DCAJ01000077.1:5718-6639 GCA_002311455.1 Anaerolineales bacterium UBA1136
GTTGATCGAGCTACCTTTTTGGCATTCATAAACCGAGACTTACCATTACCAGATCAATATTCTTTTATGAACCAAATTCCTGCAGAGATGTCTCTAGAAGGATATCTATACCCTGGCAATTACGTGTTTTCACCAAAGGCAACTGCTTCAGAAGTACTCAATCAAATTCTAACTACATTTGACACTAATACAGCAACCATCAACGCCCAAGCAGTTCTACACAATCTCACGCTACACGAATTTGTCACATTGGCCTCAATCGTCCAGCGCGAAATGATATTAGATGAAGAAGCTCCTAAAATTGCCAGTGTTTTTCTAAATAGATTGTCATTGGGAATGCCGCTAGCAGCTGATGCGACCACTCAATATGCGTTAGCTACTACCCACAATTGGTGGCCCAAATTATCTTTAGATCCTCGGTTGGTAGACAGTCCTTACAACACATATGTCATTCTCGGTCTGCCTCCAGGGCCTATTTGTAACCCCAGTGCCAATGCTCTTGATAGTGTAGCAAAACCAGAGTCTTCAGACCTACTATATTTTAGGGCCGCGTGCGACAATAGTGGTAGACACAACTTTTCATATACTTATGAGCAACACTTAGCCTTGGATTGTAACTAATGTTATATAAGCATAAACCTTATAAATGAAGAGAATAACATCGTTATGGTTGATGCCAGCTATATTGGTAGCTACTGTTGTTAGCTGTACCGTAGCTAGACCTGTAGTAAAGATAGCTATAGTTGCACCCTTTTCCGGTATATACCGCGAAATAGGCTACCAGGTTCTAAATGGTGCTCGTATCGCAGTCAAAGAACATAACGATAACAACAGTAATTTGCCACAATTAGAGTTAATTGCATTTGATGATGCGGGCGACACTTCTAGAGCAGTAGAACAAGCTCACAAAATGCTTGCTGA
>DCAJ01000077.1:6755-10277 GCA_002311455.1 Anaerolineales bacterium UBA1136
ACAAAATGCTTGCTGACAAGAAAGTAATAGCTGTCATTGGCCACTGGCTAGATCAAACCACTGCTGCAGCGGCTCCAATATACATGAATGCAAACTTACCTTTAGTAGCCACAAGTGCCAGTCCATCCAATCCCAAAAATGCGGGTGTAACATTTTTTAGGTTACACCCAACATCTAGACAAATGTCAACTNNTGTGAACCCTATGAAGCCGCAGAGTTTCTAGAAACTCTGCAAGACAAAAATCCAAACAATACAGCTATTGGTGGGCCACTCTGGTCACTACAGGCATTTCACAAACTAGTAGGAGTTAGATCTGAGGGATCATTTTTCATAGTGCCTGCACCGCAACCGATGTTGGAAAATGAATCCGCACCATATTTAAGCCAATACCAAATTGAATACCCACACGGACCAGATCCAAATTGGCTATCTCTACATGCATACGAATCGATAAATATAATCGCTAATGCAATAGGAACAACAAACGCATCAACTTCTAAGTCTGTAGCTAGCTCATTATCTAGAATTGACTATTATGGTTCAATAGGTAGGGTACAATTCGATTCATTTGGGCAATGGATAGAGCCACAAATAAGAGTGTATAAATGGAATAATGCAACCATATCATCGCCATAATCAATCTAAATACTTTACATTTTTCAAGCACTGTTGATAATGACAGTCACTATAATCAAAACAAATGCATAGTAAATTACCAGCAAACATATGTATTGAAGCGTCACCAGCCATACAAAACCATGCAGGTCTGGGACGCTATACATCAAATTTAATTCAGAGTCTACTGTCTGCTGATAGTACATACAATTATTCCATATCTTATAACGACAGTAGCAAAGCAATTATTCCAGCTGAACTTACAACTATGAAGCATTATTCATCAAGGTTGCCTAACAAATGGTGGCGCCTACTGAATGCCTGGACTCACTTAGGTAACTCGCCTATGGATACACATTATCCTGGACTAGACATATTTCATAGTACCGGACATTTACTACCAAAACTAGACAACATTTTGACGGTCTTTACCTTACATGACTTAATACCACTCCTATATCCGAACTTTCACAAACCATTAAACAGAAGGTTCCTTAATGTAATGATGCCGTTATTCCTGAAAAGCGCAGACGCTATTATTTCTGTCTCAAATAATACTAAGAATGATGCTATCGAACATACGGATGTGGATCCATCTAAGTTCGTGGTGATACCAGAAGCAGTCAGCCCATCCTTTCAGACAATTAGCAATCAGCAGCACTTAAAACAAGTGCGGTATAAGTACAAATTACCTGAAAGATTCATACTATGCGTAAGTACAATAGAACCCCGAAAAAACCATATAACCTTGTTGCGCGCCTTCGAAATGCTTCATAAAGACCACTCCGATCTAGTATTAGTGTTAGTCGGAAAGCTTGGATGGCTATATAAGTCACTACTTATTGAAATAGAAAACTCCCCTGTTAGTCAAAACGTACGCTTATTACACCAAGTACCAGACACTGACTTACCTGTATTGCTTTCAGCAGCGACTGTTTTCGCCTTTCCATCAATTTATGAAGGCTTCGGTTTACCACCCCTCGAAGCAATGGCCTGCTCAACACCTGTAGTATGCGCAAACACTTCGAGCTTGCCAGAAGTAGTAGGACCAGCCGCACTAATGTGCGACCCTCTTGTAATAGATGCCTGGCACAAAGAAATAGATAAGTTGCTGCTAGACAAGGAACTACAAGAAGCACTCAGCCAAAATGGCCTTGCCCATTCTAAGAAATTCACTTGGAATTCTGTAGCGACTGCAACCTCAAATTTATATAAAACTCTTCTGGGATGAAACACAATCATAATATAAATCGCTTACACTTATTTTATCTACCATACGTATAATATATTCTATATCTGATGGAGAATATCCAAAATGAGTATTCGTAACATTCTTGAGATAATTGAACCTAAAGTTGTGATTGAAGGAGCTGGTGTCAGACTTAGACGATCTATATTCCCACATCGGACTAATATATTTGATCCTTTCCTTTTATTTGACCATTTTATTTTTCAAGATCCAATTGAAGGTCCGATTGCAGGATTTCCAATGCATCCTCACCGCGGAATCGAAACCGTAACATATATGCTCGCGGGCTCAACCCATCATCGTGATAGTCTTGGCAATTCTGGGACAATCGGACCTGGAGATATACAATGGATGAGCAGTGGCAGAGGCATTCTTCATGAGGAAATGCCAAGAAAGGACGCAAACGGACATGTAGATGGTTTCCAGTTGTGGGTCAATTTACCTAAATTGCAAAAGATGATGAAACCTCAATATCAGGAGGTTGGAGCACAATCTATACCGCAAATTAATGGTTTAGGAACAAATATAAAATTGATTGCTGGAAATATAGAGGGTACTCAAGGTCCAATTAGGGGGGTTTCCGCCAAACCACTCTATTTAGACTTGTCAATGAAAGAGCATTCGTCATTTACTCACAACATGTCTAATGAAGATACAGCATTCGCCTATATATTCGAAGGCAGTTGTCGTTTTTCTAAGAACGGAGAGATAATTCAAGCAACCAAACTAGTTCACTTAGATAAAGGCGAACAAGTCACGATATACAGTAATACAGGAGTACGTCTTATACTAGCATCAGGAACCCCATTTGGTGAGCAGATAGTACCTTACGGACCATTTGTGATGAATACCAAAGAGGAAATTCAGCAGGCTTTACAAGATCTACGTCAGGGAACATTTGTTGAACAATAACTATAATCCTCCTATACTATTTAGCAACTTTCTATAGATGTTCGAGCAAGACTTACCTATATTGTCAACTACAGATCTATTTCTCTAAATTAAACCTTTCTTCACAAGTAGTTCTGCATTTTTCAATGAGCCTCCAGCTGCACCTTTTATCGTATTGTGCGAC
The DNA here is from genome assembly GCA_002311455.1 of Anaerolineales bacterium UBA1136. GTDB lineage: Bacteria > Chloroflexota > Anaerolineae > Anaerolineales > UBA11657 > UBA11657. The sequence goes on from DCAJ01000077.1 coordinate 9,696, forward strand.
AGCACAACATAACACACATGCAGCATAGCATCAGCAATTACTCTTCCGACCATAGTAGCCATACCGTCACCATTTTGCCTACCCAGCCTAGGCTGTGGGCGATCCTCTTCTGTAAGTAGCCTGATAGACTCACTAGGTGAACTTGGTAGCCCACGTACTAATTCAATAGAGACAAAACTACTGAACGATTCAGATATCTGCTCAATTGAAGCCGCCTGCCCAAATTCAACTTTCACACACACTATATAGGCATCAAACACTGGGACCCAGTTACATTGAGCAGGTATTCCAAAATCGGCCTGAATCACCTGCGCGCCATCGAAACTCCCTAACATTTTTAGAGGCTAGGACTGCATCTTTTGTTCTTCACCACCTATAAACGGCACGATATTATCAATCAAGTCAAGCGCAAGCCATACCAGGATATCCAGCGCCAGAGAGAGCCTGCATAGATGTTAAGAAGACACGCTTTAATCCAAAGTCATCAAGTAGCGGCTTCATTGACAAACTCACGTCAGTAGCAGTACAGTTGCAGTTAGTCACAATAGAACCATTCCAACCACGCCTATTACGCTGCACTAG
>DCAJ01000117.1:0-268 GCA_002311455.1 Anaerolineales bacterium UBA1136
AGTCCAGTAGTAGGAGCATCTATATATTCTATAGGTCCATTGAATGCAGGTATGGCTTCGATCGGTTCGGGTTTGGCTCTAGTGCTAGCGCGCTGGCTAGCAAAGCGCAATCATGTGTCTTGGTGAAAATATATATGAATAATCAAGTTGTCGGATCGAGTCAGAGCATAGCATCACAAATTGAAACATACTCATAGAACAATTGTACTTCTATACACACCGAAGAATTACTAAATGGTATATGCACACTAGTCTATATCACAGACTA
>DCAJ01000117.1:296-1565 GCA_002311455.1 Anaerolineales bacterium UBA1136
CTAAAGTACTCTATGCTATAATACGTAAAATGGATGAAGAATTTCAAGAACCTAGTCCAAAATCCGGATGCAAGCTACCGGCTATCATTAGCATAACATTCGCACTAATGTTTATATCTGTAATAGGATTGCTGATTCTTCTTTTACGTAATCCAGCACTCACACAATTTATCCGCGATCTAATGATAATAACTCTGGCAATTGAAGCACTAGTCATTGGCATAGTAATAATTCTAGCAACAGTCCAAATTACCAAATTCATACGTCTATTGCAAGATGATATCAAACCTATATTGGACCAAGTCAATGAAACAATCAGCACAGTACGTGGTACTGCTAACATGGTCAATGATAATTTAACAGGACCTATTATGAGAATTGCTAGCACCCTGTCGGGAACTGTACGGTTCTTGAAGATGATATGGCCTAATCGTAACTAAAACAAAATGTAATAGTGACAGGAATAGAAAGGAGAAAATCATGTCAAACAACAACAATAGTGATTTTAGTGTATTCTTTTCTGGGTTTGTAATGGGCGGGCTGGTTGGAGCTGCAGTGGCCCTAGTCCTGGCTCCGCAGAGTGGCGAAGAAACGCGTCAGCAAATCCGTCAAAAAGGAGAGGAACTCAAAGAGCAAGGAACCAATAGTTGGTACAGTGCTAAAGAAAGGGCACAGCATGCAGCTGAAGATGGAAAAGTACGAGCTGCAGAAATGGCTTCTGAGATGCGGGACAAAGCTGAAGAAATAGTTCGTGAAGCCGCAAAAAATGCCACTAAAAAAGCGCGTGGTACAAAAAAATCTAGTCGCGCTACTAAAAATGACGATTCAAACTCCGAAAATTAGCTGAAATTAATCTCGGGCAGCAAACTGAGACATAACAGACGAAATAGCCTTAGGAGTCATATCTAGTACATCACTAGCAAGTACGCTTGCTGCCGTACCTATCTCAGATAAAGCTATTTCTCCTGCTAGGCCATGTAAAAAAGTTCCAGCTACTGCGGCTTGATATGGTTGCATTCCCTGAGCAAGCAGTCCGGCTATCAGACCAGCGAGCACATCTCCAGTTCCTGCACAAGCCAGTGCAGAAGTAGCAAAAGGATGCACAGTAACATTGCCCTCTGGTGTAGATACCACAGTGAAAGCACCCTTGAGAACCACAATATGTCCCCATTCAAGTGCAAAGCGACTCGCCACACCAATCCGGTCTGCCTGTATGTCATCTATTGACATTCCAGTAAGAAAAGCCATTTCACCGGGATGGGGAGTAAG
>DCAJ01000117.1:1631-1982 GCA_002311455.1 Anaerolineales bacterium UBA1136
ACCGGGATGGGGAGTAAGAACTGAAAGAGCGGGCAAACGCAAATACCATTCCGGTAACTCTACAAGCAATTTCAAGCCGTCTGCATCAACCACAGTAGGCGGTAATTGAGCTGAATCCAATTCAGCAATTGATTTACCACTACTTTCAACGGCAAAACCAATTCCTCCAGTTGCAGCCTCGTTAACAGGTAACAACATACCACGCATGAAATCCGCTGTAGATCTTTCAGTACCCCATCCAGGACCAAGTAACAGTGAATCGACATTATTAAGTGCTTGATGAACAATAGAAACTCCCGAATCAGAGATCACACCCATGTCACTAGGTAAAATTATCCAAGTAGCCTCCGG
>DCAJ01000117.1:2042-3089 GCA_002311455.1 Anaerolineales bacterium UBA1136
CACCCATATCACTAGGCAAGATTATCCAAGTGGCCTCCGGCAACTGTGAAGCTACAATCCCATGGATGCTACCTGGCACGGCCACAGTTACTAAACCAGCACCCACTCTGTATGCACTGGCTGCGGCTAAATAAGCTGCTCCCGTGTAATTAATTGACCCAGCTACTATTAGAGCAGTACCGAAAGTACCCTTGTGAGAGTCACGTGGCCGTTCAGGTAACATTGAACCAACATCCGCACCAAACGCAAGATTCAATGGTATAGAATCAAGTACGGGTAAATCTGAGGGCCACCCTATATCAGCCAAAACCAATTCTCCAACTGCGTCTGCTCCTGGAAAAATAAATTGGCCAACTTTAGCTGCCCCAAAAGTCACACTAATGTCAGCAGACAAGATGTTGTCATCAGTCACTCCAGTATCACAATCCAATCCAGATGGGCAATCAATTGCAACACGTAATGCCTCTCGGCTCTCCAATTCAACTGATGCAATTGCTAACATTTTAGCTGCCATACCCTTGAGTGGAATCCGAGCGCCAGTACCGAATATGGCATCTATGAAGACATCTGCTTTACTAATCTCCTTTGTCAATATCTTCATCTTAGGATCTTCTTCTGGTGTAATCACAGTTGCACCGGCAAGCAAGGCTTTATGCTTATTATCAGCATTGCTGTCATTTGCCTTGATAGTAAATACATTGACAATGGCCCCAGATGCAGCTAGTAACCGGGCAACAACAAAGCCATCTCCTCCATTGTTACCAGGACCCACAACAACTACAAAACGCTTCACGGACACATCTGTCACTCGCTCGTAGATGGTGTCAAACACAGCACTACCAGCCATTTCCATCATATGCTCATAGGACACACCGGAAGAAAATGCCTCAGATTCAAGCATATGCATTTGTTCAACTGTAACTATTTTTGGCATTTAATGTAGGCCTTAAAAGATTGTAGATACTGTGCTGATATCATTCATGCTAACTAGTTGTAACAGTACCCCCGAGAGGACTTGAACCCCTAACCTGCGGATTAGAAGTCCGC
>DCAJ01000117.1:3173-3301 GCA_002311455.1 Anaerolineales bacterium UBA1136
TTATTTATGGGGCCGAATTACTGACTAAAGTATTCCTAGCGGATCTTCCGGATTGACATCCGGCGTAAATGCTAGTTTGCGATCAACATTGGTCAATTGATAAACAAGTCCCAGCCAATTGTTGAACA
>DCAJ01000117.1:3372-5075 GCA_002311455.1 Anaerolineales bacterium UBA1136
TGCTTTACCAGTGTCACGCCAGGTGTTGTGCAGATAAATTTGAATCTGCTCTTCAGGAAAAATAGGAAGTGATTTGCCCTGATTCTTAGCAATCTTAACTTTTTCCTGATAATTGTCAGCAATGGACATCGTTTCAATATCAAAGTAATTGTCCGGATGAGGAGGATAATCTGTAATTTCGTTACTGTAAAAACGGCTAATCTCTCGTTTGTACTCCTTCAGAAGACTACCTGTGTAATATTCAGGATGTCCTTGCAAATAAACCACACGAAATTGGTCTGGACTTACTGCCATATGTACGTCACCATCAGTACTTTCTACTAAAACATTTATTCCGAATGCTTCCAGCTGCTTCCGAGAAACATCGTTATAACGTGAGTGAGGAACATCAAAGCGTGTATTGATATCACGTAATATAGGATGCTGTGCTTGAACAATATAATGGTTATATACCCCCCCATATCTTTCGTTTAAGTGGTTTACGATCAATATCATATAGTTGCTTTATTAATGCATGTGTAGCCAAACACGAGCACAGGACTGAAGTAACATTTTCCAAAGCCCAGTTAAACACATCATTCAATGGTTCCCAGAATCTCTGCTCTTTTAGCACAGGACTTTCGACATTGGCTCCTGTAATAATGAGGGTATCTAGCCCTTCCCGCCGTACTTGATCAAAATCCAAATAATATTTATCAATATACTCCTGCGTATCCTTGCTACGTGGCAGTCCACTTATTGAAAATGGGTGTACAAAGAGTTGGGCAATTTGGTTGCAGCTACCTATCAATCTGATGAACTGTTGTTCAGTTACACTTAGAGCCGAATCAGGTATTAAATTGAGTAAGCCAATGTGTAATTCGCGAATATCCTGATGATTAGCACGATCCAAAGTCAATACTGTTTGGCCATCCTGCCGCAATTTTTCAAAAGCAGGCAAGGAATTGTGAGCAACTATTGGCATGTATGTGTACCCTTTAGCAAACAGTAAAGCAATTATCCGAAATAATATTGTTACGCCACTCTAAAGAATTATTGCAATCCCTCACGAACTGAGGTGATCCGATTGGTATTAAATCCCAGCCAGTGCATGCGTCCAATGTAGCGAGCGTGTTCAACCTTTATACAACGATCCATTATTACTGACAATCCGCCGGCTTCAGCAATATGTGCACCACGTTCATTTACTACGGTAAATTGACACCATAGACTAGATGCTTTGATTGCCACAGCTTCCTCGGCAATACCAGGCACAGCCACAGGATTCCTAAATACATTTACCACATCCACAGAAACCGGTACATCACTGAGGCTTTCATAGCTCTTCTCACCCAGAATCTCTGACTCACGTGGATTCACCGGAATTATTCGATATCCATGACTTTGAAGATAGGCACCAACAAAGTAACTTGCCCTAAGCACGTTACTTGAGAGACCTACAATCGCTATGATCTCTGCGCTATGTATAACTCGCTGAATAGTAGCTTTATCCTGATATCTAGTTATGTCGAATGTAGTAGCCATACTCAATCAATCTAGTCGTTATGTTTTCCTGTAATCATAGAGAAACCTTGCTCCAAATCCCAAATCAGATCATCAATTTGTTCAATCCCTACTGAAAGACGGATAGTGCCTTGCCCAATTCCTGCAGCCTCTAGCTCTTCATCATTAAGCTGCCTATGAGTAGTACTCGCTGGATGAAT
>DCAJ01000117.1:5138-21374 GCA_002311455.1 Anaerolineales bacterium UBA1136
TGATGAAATCTTGGCCAGCCTGACGTCCACCTTGCACATCAAATGCAAACACAGCTCCAGCACCCTTAGGTATATATTTGTTTGCTAAAGCATAATATTTGCTTCCTTCAAGGCCTGGATACATGACTTTATTTACCATTTCATGCTTTTCCAGATATTCAGCAACAACTCCGGCATTTCTAACATGACGATCCATACGGAGTGATAGGGTCTCCAATCCCTGAAGAAACAAGAATGCGTTCAATGGACTCATTGCTGCACCTAGGTCACGCAAGGTTTCTGATCGTAGCTTCATCAGATATCCATACATCCCAAATGTGTCATGAAATGCTAGCCCATGATAAGCTGGAGATGGATCAGCTATAACTGGAAATCTTCCATTAGACCAGTCAAACTTACCTGACTCTACTACCACCCCTCCGATACTAGTTCCATGTCCACCAATAAACTTAGTCGCTGAGTGAACTACAATGTCAGCACCCCAATCTATAGGTCTACACAAATATGGCGATGCAAAGGTATTATCAATCATTAAGGGTATATCATTTTCATGCGCAATAGCCGCAATTGCTTCAATGTCTAGTACATTTCCCGTCGGATTACCTATGGTTTCACCATAAAACAGTTTTGTGTTATCCTGAACCGCCTGTCGCCAAGCATCAAGATCATCAGGATCCACCCAAGTCACTTCAACGGACATCTTGTGAAGATGCTCTCTAAATTGATTTATAGTACCACCATAAAGAACCGTTGATGATACTACATGATCACCAGGCTCCAACATGGTGAACAGAGCAGCTGCCTGAGCTGCGATACCGCTAGCAAAACCTACTGCTCCACATCCACCCTCTAGATTAGCAATGCGTTCCTCAAAAGCAGCCACTGTGGGATTCATGATCCGCGAATAAGTATTTCCATATTCCTTCAGATCAAAATAAGCTGCTGCTGATTCAGAATCTTCAAACACAAAACTGGTAGTTTGGAAGATAGGAACAGCACGTGCACCCGTATTTGGATCTGGTCGCGCACCAGCATGCACTTGCCGAGTGTCAAAACCAAAATCACGTCCCTTATCTATTTTATTCATAGTTGACCTATTAATTGTATCTCTTTATTGCTCCTATAACTATATGAAACACTCTAAATTAGCTGCTAGGACAGGTGTTTACATCATAATACTCATAACTTGCCTTTACGACCAATCAGAAAACAATTCTTTATCAGACCAGTCTGTATAACAGAGTGCTCTACAAAACTTCATTACAATCAACTCGAATTCAAATCAGGACGAGTTTCAAAAAATTTATCGATACCAGAATAATCTTGCACAGCATCAGACAAATGCCTCACACCATCCTCTAGCAATTGTAAATCAGATGCTATTGACAAACGAATGTAATGCTGATCTTCAGAGCCAATCTTACCAAATGACTGACGGTCCAACACGGCAACATTATGATGGTAAAGAGCAAACATCTGAAATAATCCCGAAGGTGATGTTTTTGCTCTCTCAGTTGTACTCAACTTAGCGTAATAATCAACAATTCCGAGGTTTACGCAAATACCAGAAATATTAGGGAAGAGATAGAAAGCACCTCCAGGTTTCTCGCACGAAATTCCGGTTATATTGTTCAATTTTTTCAATATTACGTCACGTCTTTCCTGGAACTTTGCGACCATATTGCTTATACTTTTTTCCGACAAATGACTTTCCAGAGCAACTCTAGCTCCCTCCTGATTATAGGGTGCAACACAGGAAAAATAGTTGATGTTGAGGTTTTTGAAGACATTTGCTTCCTCCTCGGTCGGAAATATAGCATAGCCTATCCTCCCGCCAGTCCAAGCATAGGTTTTAGAGAATCCGCTAGCAATTATCGTCCTACTTTCCATGCCTGGAATTGAGGCAATAGAGGAATGAGTTTGGTCGTCAAAAACAATATTCTCATAGATTTCATCTGAATATACCCTAACCTCTTCAGGACATAGGTCTAAAATCACTTGAGCAATATCTTCCAACTGTTTAGTTGAGACTACTCCACCTGTAGGATTTGAGGGAAAATTAAGATAGATCAACTTAGTTTGGGGAGTGATTAGTTTTGAGAGATATTCTGGTGTAAAAGCAAAGTTATAGTTTTCGTCCAAGTGCAGAGGAACTGGCACTGCACCAACATATCTAACGAATGACTCATATATTGGGAATCCAGGACTTGGATATATAACCTCGTCTCCAGGACCACAGTAAACCTGCTGTGCCAATCCTATGGGCGGTTTGCCCCCTGGAAAAACAACTACTCTTTCAGGATCAACTTCTAGGCCACGTGTCTCAGATATCTGCTTAGATATTGCCACCCTAAGGGTCAACAAACCCTTTGGATCACAATAATGAGTATTATCAAGGTCTAACTGTCTTTTGATTTCATCCTTTATATGAGTAGGTACAGAAAAATCAGGCTCACCAAGGTTTAACTTTATAACAGTACCTGATTCATGCTCAACAGTTTCTATATGGGGACCAATCTTAAAAGCATTTTCTGTATCGATGCAGAAAGTCCTGTCAGCGTAAAGTCTCATGACCTAATATATTTTGTTACTATAGATACCATCACTATAGTAAGATTAACCCTCATCGACTGCTCTACGAAATTGCTGTTCATCCTCCTCAGTATGCTTGGCTACATCTTCATCTTCCTCAAGCTTATCCCAATCTACGTCTTCGTCATCTGAATCAAGTGCGTCACTAATAGAATGTTTGATATCTTTTTCTGACATATTGCCTCCCAATCAAGTTTTTCCATAACGTACTATCACTACAGAAACAGACAAGTAACTGCCACCAATTCTATTTTACATCAATCAAGTACATCCAATATTGATAACAAGCGATGTTATTGCGTGTTAAAAGCGGATATCACAACCTTATTATTTAATGAGACTCATACCAGATGAAATTCAAATTTAATCTGGTTACTAATCCGATAATTATATTCATAAGCTTAGTATTTTAAAGGAGCAGTCAAGTATAAAATATAATGGGTAGAATCAAAAAACCCGCTTTTGAGCGGATTGTTCTGACCTCATTTATATTAGTTTTTACACAAATTGTCTTAGAAGATTGAAAAAACACCGCCTAAGATATTGAAGAACTTAATTACCAATGAGGATGATTTAGGACTATCAGTCCTTACACTTATCTCACCGTATTCTGATTGCTTTTCACCATCAGGTTTTATGAGTAAGAGTAATATATTAGCTAATTCTTTAGTAAACATGCCTGTATCATAGCAGGTTTGTGAATAAATTCACATTAAGCCTCAGTTAAATATTGTTAATGTAATTTATAAATAATAGTGCGATAATGACCGGGTATATATATAAATTCAGGGGATTGAAACATGAAATATTTGAACTTACAACGTATATTACTGCAAGCAGCCTTAGTTTCACTTATCATATCTTGCGGTACTCAAGATCCAATACTTGAAGCTCAAACAGTTGAAGAAGCAACCACATCAATAGAACCTACTAAGTCGATTGACAAGACTATTGAAAATGATAGTACAGAAATCGTTTCTGAAGAGATGAATTATGCAATATATACAGACTCAAAAACAAAAGTATCACTTAATTATCCAGCCAGTTGGGAACTATTCGAAGAGGAGTTCGACGTAGAATTCAGTGGGCCAATGGGAGCAGTATTCATGGCGATCACATCTGCACCCATGCGTGAACTTGATGAATTAGCAGATGACTTTTTCTCTGAGCCTGAGTACCAGGAAGAATCACGCATCACTTTGGACAATCCATCAGGCTATATGAGCATAGGCGATCTCCGTGATGGGGCAAGACAAGCCCGTGTAATACTCGGAAATGAGCAAGTAGGCCTCATAATCTTTGAGGCCACATCAGATCCCGAAGATTTCGACCTGCACCTTTTACAATTCCAAACCATACTAGCTTCTCTTGATCTCCCAGAGACGGACATAGTTGTAAATTCAGATGGTAATGAACTTTGGTCTAATTACCAAGTAGAAGATTATGGTCCTACCACAATAACAATACTTAACATTAGTAATGCTAGCACCACTCAACTGGAAAATTGGGCTGCACTTGCTGAGTCAAAAATGGCTAGCAGGAAAGCTAACATCCTTGCTGTATTATGGCCAATTGGAGACTTCGTCCGTGAAGGCGGGTTCTCCCACCCTTTCAACCAACATGAGGTATTGATAACATCAGAAGAGGCTGATTTCCTGATTGATGAGATAGATATGTGGTTGAGTACTCAAACCTGCATGAAGGAGAACCCAGAATTCCAGCAGGAGGAGTTGGAAACGTACAGAGATTGGCTCGAGAGGGGGGCCGACGCATCTACCCAACTATCTCTATGTCCAGGCACACGACTAGTAATGATGGGACTAGCATCTCATCACCAAGATCAAAGTGACCCAGTGGGTCTCCGAGACCTACAAGAGTTTTTCACACATGAACTTTATCACGCCTTCCAACAAGATCTGACATCTGGCTCGTGTGAAGCCCAAACTGGACCTGAAAGTAATACGCCTTGGATAGTAGAAGGTGGTGCAACATATTTTTCTAAATTTGTGTCAGCGGAAATCAATGGAGAATCAAATCCAGTGAATCCAGTGAGTGATATATTGCTTAACGCACTTAATCTTTCTGAACGTGAGGGAACCAATATCTTTCAAGGAGGTTCGTCTAGTGGTGCGGCTGCTCTCCAATTTCTAGTAGAAATAAAAGCTTTAGATAAAGATAGCATTCTTGACGGCAGTCTATTTCACGATTGCGCTAGGGAAAAAGAATATTCCAATGATAACCCATATGTAATGGCAGCCATAGAATCATGGCACCTTATTGAACAGCGCAATGGTGCATATGTATTTAGTGAAGAAGCCTTCAGCAACGCAGGCAGACAAAGACCAATAGATCTGCAAACACAAGAAAACTCTTCTGTAAGTCAAACCACGTGCAATCAACCTGTAGAATTTGTGCTAAAAACATATGGCAGCGTCGAGGAACATAAAATAGATTCGGTAAAGCAAGCATTGAACACTATCGATCTGGTCAATTCTGGAGTAAATGTACCAGTGTATGTTGTCTTATGGGAAGTAAATGATGAAAGAGGAGTGAGTAAGACAGTGGCAGAGCAGATCGCAGCGGATGTGGTACCAGCAATATATCCAGACAGAAGTAATGACGATGAACAGTGGATACGCGTAACAGAGGATATTGTTGGTAAAACCCAGAAGGAAACTATTACAGCAGATCTGTATCACGACGCATGTGCCGGCGGCATTTTTGCCGCAGCCACAAACACTATGGATTTCCCAAACTATTTAGGAAAGATCACCTTTCACGAATTTCACCACATCTATCAAAGCTCATTTTACCGCAACAATCCTGAAGGTCATCGGGAGCAGCCTACATGGATCACAGAAGGGATGGCAGAAACTTACGGTATGCTTGAAGCAATAAAGTCTGGCTGGACAGATAATGTATATTTTGAACAGACACTTGAAAATGCCAGGCAGCGAATTGCGCGCAACCCGGATTTTGCTGACCTTAGTATCTTTCAAGATGAATTTGGTGATCATTGGCCTGTACATTCCACAGAGATTGGTATGGTAGCACTAGACTATATTATGAATAATTATGTGGAGTCTCAATCTTTTGATCAGTTTGCCTATGCACTATATTCAGGCTCCAATCAAGATGGGTGGAAAAATCAACTCACTGCTATTGTAGGTAAAGACTACGATGAGTTCTTTATTGAACTAAGAAATGACCTGCTGAACTAGAAAGCAAATATTGCTCTAATATTAATCTAGATTGAACAACAGATAAATCATCAAGATACAAAAACTGATTATCATTACCATCTTTACTGATCGTAGACCAATCCTGATAACAATACCAACTATGCCAAGTGCAGCCAACGCAAAACACCAGTTTGGTATCCGTGAGAATATATCAGGAAAATCGAGGTAGTCAGCCATAGGTATACCCTCCATGAAATTACTGGATGCAAGCACTATGCCAAGTGCAGTAATTTACTGGAGTGCTAAATTGATTCAAAAAATTAATATAGTAAAAGAGCTTTATAAGTTCCCGCCACTAACTGGAGGAAATAAACTGATTGAATCACAATCCTGTAGATACGTGTCTAGGTCACATGAGGCATTATTTATAAAAGCATTACGCAAAAGACCAGCAGGAAGCTTTAACACCTCGACCAGATCGCTAACTATGGTTCCATTGGGGACTGTGACAGAAAGTGGCTTAGATTTATCTGGACCGGGATGATAATCTCTGAGCAAAGCATATAAACGTACCTGCACCGTAATATTCACGCTATAATGGACGTAATCCCTTGTACACTTTGCTACCTCTAAGCATACGTAGAATTGTACTTTCCTGACCTACACGTCCTATACAAGACGCTAGCTGTTTTATAGTAAGAGGCTGATTTCCATTGGCTAATAAAGCTCGAAACACTGAATCAACCATTGCCGTACCCTCAGTTATATAACCTTCCTGACTTGAACAATGGCTGCGCACAGCGTATTCAATTGAATCAATCGAAAACACCTCGCCAGTCTGAGGATTCACCCAGTCAAATAGTTTGTGTTTACGGTCATCGACATAGCCAAATTCTTCCTGGTGCTTGTCGCAAAGTAGATTATAAAGATAGGTACGGTACTCATCTTCACGTAGATCCCACCATTCAAAGTCAATGTGGAAAAGTGTCTGTTGGTCAATGCGCTGCACACTTTCAGGATGTTCAGCAATAGTAGTAAGTCTCATTTTACGGACCAATCATTGCTAGGACTCATACCTCCAGTAAGCGTCCCCAATATGTTTGTAGCACAAATTACTGCCTAAAACTGCAAGAATGGGTTCTGGAGGGACTCGCCTGACAACATTAACAGCACTATACAATGTGTGTGCATGAACATTTCCTTGAGGAGTGAGTTTGGACAACTCCCAAAATATTCGTTCAACAATTTTCTCTAGAGCCACACCATTATGTAATAAGTGCTCACATAGAGCTTTAACACCTGACGAATCCTCAACACATACTATATTTTCTTCAACATAACCCACGGAAATATCACGTTTACGTAACTCAAAGTAAAATCTTCCATCCTCGATCAATAATGTCCTCACCCACTCCTTTGTAGGATTGCGTCGCTCAATATGTACAATGCATTCGCTCAGATCAGCTCCCGGTGCTATACTAATTCGAGCCCCTGTAATCACATCATATTTCTTATAAAATGGGCCCATACCCCAAACGAAGCGCTCTTTCTGTGCAACCCAGCCTGGTAGGCGCTCTCCTGACAGCACATCGATCAATGTTATCTTGACACGAGGTGAAACAAGTGCAGACGGGAATAAATGTGCTGTGTAAGGACTCAGAGGCAGTGTACCAGCCTTCAGATGAGGATATGTAAGTACTATTTCAGCCGGACCCTTGGCATGTTCTATTTCAACATTTTCGCTGAATTCGTCACGCAATGCCAGGGACAATTTTTTCATGTCTTCAGTTAATGTGTCCGCTATAACATCAACGGACTCACAGACGAGATACTTTTCCGACATAATAATATCTCTAGGTTTCATACGACTCAAGAACCAGAGGACTTGACCAGCAGGACCAACATCTTCAAAACGCTCATCCCTTTGCAGAGTATAGTTGAGAGAAAAAATCAATAATTCCTCGTCGCTCTCTCCAGTCATCCCAATTTGCTGCAAAAGCTCCTTTGTCGATAACGGGCGTCCGTCAGCTAAATCAAGAGCAGCCTCAGCCAAATTGAGGTATCCAGTGTTGATATCCATCAACAAATCAACGGGGAACCAGTATCCCGACAGACGAACCAATTCCCCGCACTCTAACAAATCAGCTTGAATTTTGTTTTTTAAGATTGGGGTATTTTTCTGCAGTATCTGTTGAGCAAAATCACTCAAAGGATTAGAGTTACCATTAGCACCAGAGTTGAAATTATTGTTCAAAGGATGCCTTTCCAAACCGCTAGCGAACTCACGAGTTATGTCATCTTCACATAGAACCTGCATGACCTCAAACTCGCCATAATCTGGGTTATGGCCATTACGAATTGAGAGCACTTCACCACTCAATCCGTCTAACAGCGGGAAATGAACTTCCTGCCCAGACACATAAGTTTCGCCAGGACTATACACTTTGGCCAAACCCTTATCTTCGCGCTCAATAACATTCTTTTCTTGTTCCTGCTCAAGTTTATGTTCTAATAATGCCAGAACTACTTCCTCGGTACTCCAAGGAGTGCCAGCTTCAAGCAGCAAGTTGATTAAATGATCGTAGTCCTGAGATTGAAGTGAAAACGATTCTAACCAGTCTGTATTAGTCAAATTGTTGTTTTGTATCACTGGGAAATTTAGCGTGGCAAACCTGAATCAATTACGAGCTTTATTATAAGTGCAGAACTGATACATTGTCAAACACGTGTACTTGTGCACTATCACAGTAACCATGCGGATTCCGAAAAAAATGCGTGTGAGAAACAGCTTAGTCTGGATGAAAGTAATAGTATCTATCCAATTAATTCACTTCACTTGACCAGATTTTTCTGGGAAAAGACCAAGCACACCACTTTCATTGGCACTACAGATGCCACGTTCCGTAATCAAAGCTGTTACTAACCTAGATGGTGTCACATCAAAAGCAAAATTAGCCGCTGCACTTGTTTCAGGTGCAAGCAACACAGATCGGATTTCTCCCTCGTTTAAACCACTGATATTTTTTACCTCTGACTCATCTCGCTCTTCAATAGGTATTTGCGCAACCCCATCTGTATTCTCCCAATCAAAAGTCGAAGAAGGTAAAGCTACGTAAAATGGTACATTATTGTCCTGCGCAGCTAGCGCCTTTAAATATGTACCGATTTTATTTGCAACATCACCTGTATATACAGTACGATCAGAACCAGTTATTACCATGTCCACCATGTCATGCTGCATGAGATGACCACCAACATTATCTGCCACTATAGTATGTGGAACTCCGTGTTGACCAAGCTCCCACGCGGTAAGACGGGAACCTTGATTTCGTGGTCGAGTTTCATCAACCCAGACGTGAACCTTAATGCCATTGTCATGTGCCAAATAAATAGGTGATGTAGCAGTCCCATAATCCACACATGCTAGCCAGCCCGCATTACAATGAGTCAGTATATTAACTGTTTCTCCAGATTTTGCCTGACTAATGGATTCAATCAAGCCAACTCCGTGTTCACCAATTAAGCGACAAGACTCTAGCTCCTCCGCAGCTATTTCACCTGCAAGCTCTAGGATAATTTGAATCCTTGCCGCCACATCTCCTTCAATGAGCCGAAGTCCATTTATCTGACGATCCAATGCCCAAAACAGGTTAATAGCCGTAGGGCGCGATGATCTCAATAAACCAGCAGCTTCATCGAGTGTCCGCATAAAATTTGACACAGTCTCATCCGATGCTGATAGGGCAGCCAAATACATTCCATAAGCTGCAGTAACGCCTATTAGGGGTGCACCACGTACATGCATATCTTTAATGGCGATCGCAGCCTGTTCTACTGTGGTTAGATCTTCTATTACAAATCTATGGGGCAGCCATCGCTGATCAATGATCTGTATAACAGAATCATCATTTGGTTTTATCCATATAGTGTTATAGTGTTTGCCATCTACCTTCATAATTGAAGATCATCCTTAATTAATCTCCTGCTTAATCCATTCCAATGGATCAACCTGGATACCATTGATCCATACTTCCCAATGCAGATGTGGACCAGTGGAAAGGCCAGTACTGCCAACGTACCCTATCAGTTCTCCATTTCCCAGCTTTTGACCCACAGATACTGCCGACTCTTTCTGATGCCAGTAACCAGTATACACTCCAATACCATGATCTATGATAGTTGTAGTACCTCGAATGTTAAGATTTTTCGACATTACAACTACCCCGGAAGCAGGTGTGTAAATTGGCGTACCTTCCGGTGCCCCAAAATCTACTCCTCCATGAAAAGTTAGATATTCGCTCCCATTATAACTCCGCCGCATGCCGAAACGAGTCGTAATGTAATCCATAGAAATTGGGGGGGTAAAAACATCTTCCCACAATTTATGATCAGTGAAAACTGATACTGAATTTGAGATAATTTCATCCTCGACTGCACGTACATCCTTATCCTCTAGCAACTTTGCCTTATCTGGCACCAAAACTATACGCTGAGATTGATACTGTGCATCCGCAACTGGCAAACGCATCTCCAGGGTAATTCGCTGGCCATCATTCCTCTCAGCGGTCACCGATAATGGATAGATTCCGGGATCAGACATTGCATGCACACCAAACAATGATATTTGTCGCTCGCCAATTGACGTAAAATTCAAAGTGGTAGTGCCAAAAATTCCATCGACAGATGTTTGAGGATCGGTAACAATACTAATCATCACTGGATGACCTTGATTTGGATGTTTATCAGTTATGATGACATCCACAAATGGATCAGGAATCGGAGTCATAGTTTGAGTGCCAGGCAAATAAATTAATTCACCAGGCACAGGTAACCGAATATCTGACCACCCGTTCACTAACATAAGTTCATAGGGACTGCAATCAGCATTGATTGCCATGTCTAATAATGTATCCTGCTGCCCGACCACCGAGAAATTTCCTTGATTAGATGTTTCTAGATTCTCGGGAATCTTATATATCAAAGGCTGTCCAAGATACAATGTATAAGGATTTACAATACGATTCAGTTTTATCAAAGTGCTAAGGGAATTATTTAATTCAAATTGCAATGAGACGAACGATTCGCCTGGACGTACTAGATAAGTATCAACTAAGCCGCTGACATCAACATAGCCCGGCAACAACAAAATCTGGCCGATTGATAGCAATGAAGAGTTTTCTATTCCATTTAGTTTTTGAAGTGACTCTACACTCCCTCCAAACTGCTGGGCAATAGAATATAGAGTGTCGCCTGCCCGAACCTGATACAAAGGCCCCTCTTGCTCCTCCGCACCAACAAAACTATAACAAGCAAATATGCCGATGATAATAATCAGAACAACACGAAATGACAGGGTGTGCATTTAGGTAAATATAATACAGGACAAAGAGTTGTCTAAATCCAAGAAATTCTTAAACCTATGCCAGTGTACTATATAGACTATATTAGTGGCAAATTTAGTCTATATAGTATAGTGTCTGCCCTCTACTAGTACTATGACAATTACATGAACACAACTTCGGTCGGTGAACTCGTATAACTAGTAAGCATAAAGGATCAAAAATTATTTCTGCTCACTATTCAAAAAGATGAAAAACTAGAAACCCACTATGGTGTCATCAAACATTCACACATCATAGGACAGCCCTACGGAAGTTTAGTGTGCTCCCATTATGGGTGCAGAGTTTCTTGTTCTGATTCCTTCTACATCTAGCATTACACGTACCATCAAACGTAAATCTCAGATAATTTTCCCTAATAATCTTAGGTTAATACTGTTAAGACTTTCAATCCAACCTGGACACGAGGTTATTGAAGCTGGAACCGATAGTGGAGCTTTGACTTTTACTCTAGCACGAGCCATAGGCCCTGATGGAAAGGCTTATTCATACGATATGCACGCAGACATGCAAAACTTGGCTAGGGAAAACTTGGAGTTAGTAGGCATGAATAAACGTGTAGATCTCAAAACACGTGATATTGCTGACGGATTCGATGAATCCGTCAGCAATTTTCTTGGATGTACCAAATCCCTGGGAGTACCTAACTCAGGTAAACAGTAGCCTGCAGAATGGTGGTTTTTTGGAGCTCTGGTCCCCACTACTAGCCAAGTCACAAAACTTCTCGAAGCACTGAAACAAGCTCCATTTGGGCAATTGGAGGTTGTGGAGGTTATGATCCGAAATTACAAAACCATCCCCGCTAGATTGAGGCCGTCAGACCGAATGGTGGCTCACACAGGTTACTTGATTTTCGCACGTGGACTATACACAATGTTGTAGGCGGAGTAATAATCAAGACTACTATACTAACCAATCTACTGCAAATATTAAGCGCAAGTTTGGATAATACTTATAACCGTGTTGATGCCTCGCTATATACCTGCAAAGCTGCAGTACTTATTCCACTCCTTAATAAGAGCAGCGATTAGCATATACTCCGTACTTTACGCAGTTGCACTTATCCGAACACAAAGGTGAAATAGCATTTCCAGGTGGACGAGTTGATAAAATGGATGGTTGTCCCGCCGATACTGCTCTCCGTGAGGCCAAAGAAGAAATAGGACTAAACCCTGATCAAGCAAATATCCTAGGATCTTTATCCTTATGCAACACCAGTACAGGCTGGTATGTGACTCCCATAGTAGCAACCATACCCTATCCGTATAAGTTTAACACTAATAAAAGAAACAGACAAAATGTTCACTGTACCGCTGAAATGGCTCGCCAAACCATTCAATCTTACATCACAAAGGCATAATAGTCCTGATTACAATGTCCAGTGCGATACGCCCATGTTCCATCCATTTACAGGAAATGTTATTTGGGGTATGACAGAAAAATTGATTTTACAACTATTGCACACAGTTGGAATAAAGTAGAATGAAAAAACACCGCCATTTTGACTAGCGGTGTTTTTTCATTCAATATAGGTGATTATCTTACAAGAAAAACTAAGAGATTATTCGGCACTTTCGGCATTGCCACTTGATTCTTCAAAATCATCATCAGCAACTTTGCCCTTCTCAATCACCTCCACATCCTCAGCATCCAGTTCTAAGCCTTCTTCCTCTTCCTCTTCGACTTCAACTTCAACAATTCCCGCATAAGCAACTCTAGCTACAGCTTCCTCCAAATCGGTAAGTATAGTAATACCCTCTGGCACAGCTAGATCTGATACTAGTATCCTATCACCAAGCTTTTTCATTCCCTCTACACTTACCTCTATGATATTAATAATATCTTTTGGCAAACATTCTACTTCTAATTCGTATAGATTAGTCATAACCGCATACTCACCAGTAGCAGATGCGGGAGATTCTCCCACAAGACTTATTGGAACAGTAATGGTTAGTACCTGATCCATATCTACCGCCATAAAATCAACATGAAGCGGGTGTCCCCGAAGTACATCTCTCTGCAACTCTCGGACAATTGTCATGTGATTTTGACCGTCCAACTCGAGATCAATTAGAATCGTACCTTGCAAACGAGTAAGCAGTTGTCCCGCCTCATGCGCAGGCAATTGAAGAGCAACCGCCTCTATATTAGAGCCATAAAGTACACCTGGCAATAAACCATTGCGCCTAAGTTGGTTTAAGCCTTTGCTTATAACAGTTCTTGTTTGTGCTTTTAATAATGCAGTATCCATCAACTACCGCCTTGCATATAATTCGCGCATGTTACCTTAAGTTACTTGCCACGAACATAATAATAGAAATAATATTAGTGCTATGGTCACCCAATGATGTGGGCCAGCGAATTCTAGCTTGGCTGAGCATTTTAGTCAAGAACGATATGGTACGATTATAAGCATGCGCTTCAGAGAAATCATAATTTTGGTATCGCTTTTACTACTTACGGGCTGTCAACAAGTAGATAAACCCAGCTTGGAGAATATAACCGTTAGACTAATTCACGACAAAGTTAGAAATACTGTTAGTACTAGCAGCTCAAACGTGCGGGATTTACTGTCAGAGCAGGGAATAGGACTAGGACCACTTGACCGGATTTCTCCGAGTCAGTCAACTTTACTCACAAATGGTATGGATATCACTATTATAAGAGTAGAAGAGCAATTACAGAACGAAGAAATAGTAGTTCCATTCGAAAAGCAAGTGGTACGCAATGATGGTCTGCCTGTTGGTGAAAGTCGTTTGTTACAAACAGGCACAAGTGGATTGGAGGAAATAACTTACCGAATTGTTACAGAAGACGGTGTTATAGCTTCTAAATCAATACTACGGCGCACGATGATGCAACAGCCAATCGATGAAATCGTTATGGTGGGTTCTCAAGCTTCGTACACCGTCGTCCCGATAGAAGGCTCACTAGCATATATATCATCAGGCAATGCATGGATAATGAGTAAATCCAGTGGAATTAGGCAACCTCTGACTGTAAACGGTGTATTGGACGGCCGAATATTCCAATTGTCAAATGACAGTAGATATTTGCTGTATTCTGGTAAGCCAAATAAAGAAGAAGATTTGGAGAAAACATTTAACCAACTGTGGGTTGTAGGTACAGATAACTCAAGTTCAGAACCGCTGACTCTGAAAGTTCAGAATGTCCTATGGGCTGCTTGGTCTCCTACAGAAGAGTTTACTATTGCATACTCAACAGGAGAGCCTCGCAAAACAGCACCAGGATGGCAGGCACATAATGATCTCAACATCGCAACATTTAATGAAGTTGATACGGAAGTGGAACACACCACAATACTAGAACCTTCAGCCGGAGGAAGCTACGGATGGTATGGCATGCAATTCGCATGGGCACCAAACGGCACATATATAGCATATGCTCAAGCAGATCGAATTGGGATAATAGATTTAAGCAAACCGGCTGACCCTGTAAAAGAGCAGCTTACTAGCTTTTCCCACTACCAAACTTGGACTGATTGGGTGTGGATACCAGCACTGACATGGTCACCAGATAGCAGATTCCTCTACACAATTTCGCATGGTGATCCAATAGGTCTTGAACTACCCGAGGATAGTCAAATCTTTAATATCTCTGCACTGGCCCAAGATGGAAGCTTTCAAGCTACTTTAGCTGAACGTACTGGTATTTGGTCCAATCCAGTAGTGTCACCCATGACCAGTACTGGGTTTCAGGTTGCATTTTTACAGGCAAATAGTCCACTTCAAAGTGTCAACAGTGGATACACACTGTCAGTGATGGAACAAGATGGCAGTAACGTGAAGGCTATTTTTCCGATATCAGGTGAAACAGCTTTGAAGCCACAAAACGTTAATTGGTCGCCAAACGGCAAACAACTTGCACTAATACACAGAGGAAATCTTTGGATAGTAGGAAATGAATCATCAGTGTCTCAACAGCTGACCAGTGATGGTCAAACAAGTAAACCGAGTTGGGCACACTAAAAGATGCGAAGAGTACTGACAATTTTGGCACCGGTAGTAGCATTAACAACGCTAGTTGTATTTTCAGTGCTATATTTACAATACCGAGTTCGTATCCGTGGACATTCATTGGGGTTGCCTCATCCAAATCTGGCTCCGCGTCCAAGCAATATTCTTGGTGTTAATATTCATTTATTTTCCGACTCATCAGAAACAATTAACAATACATTTGATATCATTAGTGATGCCGGATTTGGATGGGTCAGACAGACCTTCTATTGGGAACCAGAAGAATTTGACTGGTCAGCTGCAGATACAATAATTAATTCCGCAAATGAAAGAAATCTGCAAATAATAGCCGTATTGACAGGTATTGATGTTCCACATCAAACTCAGAAATATACTCAATTCGCCTACAAATTTGCTAGTCGCTACTCTAACCAAGTTGATGTTTACCAAATTGGTGACGAGCCTAATTTAGCAAGCGGATGGGGAAGTACACCCTCTGCAGTGGAGTACTCCAGACTACTCGCGACTATTTATCCTATCATTCATCAAGCCGATACAAATTCAACAGTACTAATGGCAGGACTTGCACCAACAATAGAGACAGGTCCCGAGAACATAAACGATATCCTATACCTAAAACAATTGTATGCCGCAGGAGCTGAAGAGTACTTTGACGCAGTAGCTGGAAAACCCTACGGATATAACACAGGTCCCAATGATCGTCGATTGAACAATAGTATCATCAATTTCTCGCGCTTTGTACTTCTACGTGAAGAAATGGAACGGTCTGGCGACAATAGTAAATTATTGTGGGCCAGCCAATTTGGCTGGTATGATCCCTCAGCAGCCACAAGACCGCAGACTACCTGGGGTGAAGTAAACGAAACCCAGAAAAGTAATTTCACAATAGCTGCTATAGAACGTGCGCGCAGCGAATGGCCCTGGGCCGGAGTACTGGTATTAGAGAATTATTCTCCCGGAGTCGATACCAAAGACCCACGCTGGGGTTTTGCTTTGACAACTCAGGAAGGAGCCCTCAGAAAAACAATCACGGATTTGAAGAGCCACTTCACCACAGACCAACTA
>DCAJ01000117.1:21408-35364 GCA_002311455.1 Anaerolineales bacterium UBA1136
ACAGACCAACTAGAGGCAGCTCCTCACGGAATACACTCTGCTGCAAGTCCCTATGCACAATACAGCAGTGGGTGGCGTTTCTCAAACCTAGGTGCTGACATACCACAAATTGGTCCAGCTAACATAACATTTACGTTTGAAGGTACTGAATTTGGTCTTATAGCTAGACGTGGAAATTACCGAGCAACTCTGTATGTTGACATTGATTCAGAGCCCGCTAATCTACTTCCGATTACCAGTAAGGGAGAAAGTTACCAAATTTTGACTGCACCGAATTTAGCGACACGCGTAGAACTTATCCCTATAGCGAACAATCTAAAGCCCGGAAAACATGTAGCTAAGATACGCGCAGAGCGCGGGTGGGATCAATGGGCAATTGTTGGATTCTCAGTCGGTAACGAGCCCATCTATGACAACATTGTTATTACATTAGTTGTTTCAATATTTATATTTGTGGTTGCATGCAGTTACATGGTATTCAACCACAAATATATACAGGCTTTTCTAAACAATATAATTTTGTATTTTAACAATAGAGTAAATATGCTGATTACACTCTGTTTAGGTACTGTATTCTGGATATCCGCTGGCATGACCTGGGGTCAAAATGTACCTAAATTATTTATTCGCCAAAATGAACTACTACCGTTAGCAGTGACCACAATATCTGCTGTAGCATATTATGCATCGCCTTGGTTAATAGTGTCGTTATTAAGCTTACTGGCTCTCCTAATACTTTTTTACCTGCGTCCTGCTGTAGCATTAGCAATGATAGCTTTAGTCATACCATTCTATCTTTATCCGAAGCCAATGTTTGAAAGAATGTTCTCCACGACAGAAGTATTCACTTTATTAGCAGCCACCGCTGTATGCATTCGAAAACTAATTAATCTAAGTAAACTGAGCACAGATATATCATCATTACGGCTGAGACTAAGCTTACTAGACAAAGCAGTTCTAACATTCACTATTCTATCGTTGATATCTATTTTGAACGCAAATGAACGTGCAGCAGCTATAACAGAACTTCGAGTAATTGTACTGGAACCAGTTCTTTTTTACATAATACTACGCATAATACCATTGACCAAAAATGAGCTAGTCAGAATCACTGATTATTTCATCATTGGGGCATCCCTAGTAGCTGTTATAGGTCTAATACAATACACACTTGGCATTAATTTGATTACCGCCGAGGATGGAGTAATGCGACTGAGAAGCATCTTTGGGTCGCCAAATAATGTGGCGTTATACCTGGGACGAGCACTACCAATCTCACTAGCCATGTCCATGTTATCGCGAACACATATTAGTAAAAAGAGACGAATAGCATATAT
Organism: Anaerolineales bacterium UBA1136; assembly: GCA_002311455.1. Lineage (GTDB taxonomy): Bacteria > Chloroflexota > Anaerolineae > Anaerolineales > UBA11657 > UBA11657. The sequence goes on from DCAJ01000117.1 coordinate 22,746, forward strand.
AGCTGCCAGTATATCCATGCTTGCGGCTATATTACTTAGTTTCTCGCGCGGAGCACTGCTCCTAGGTGTACCAGCTGCCCTGACCGCAATTGCGATTTACTACAGGGGCAAACGAGCTGTCCTTCCATTGTTAGGATTACTTGGTGTTGCTTGCATAATACTAATTTCATTTTCAGCACACCCTCGTATAGCTAGTCTAACAAATCAGACAACTGGTCCAACATTTTTCCGTATAAATTTATGGAAGAGTGCACTTAACATGATAGCCGATAGACCTATAACAGGAGTTGGACTTGACAATTTTCTTTACTCATATCGAGGTAAATACATATCTCCAGATGCTTGGCAGGACCCAAACATATCTCACGCTCACAATTTGATACTTGATTTCTCCGCTCGACTAGGTTTGCCTGGCCTAGCATCAGTTTTGTGGATGCTATACGCCTTCTTTAGAACCGCAAATCAGACAATAAATAATACAAAAGACCCTAGGCTGAGGTTGCTCACTGTTGGACTTATAGCCTCCATGATCAACTTCATTGCTCATGGGTTAGTGGACGCCTCCTACTGGTTTATAGACCTAGCTTTCACATTCATGTTGACCATTTCAATAATACAACGAATAATGAATATTGATAATCGTGCTAGAAAGTACTTAGCTTGAAAATTGGCCACTATGGTAAAATTGCACAAGTGTGCACTTAGTGTTGTACCTAACTAAAACATGCGTATACTCATCACAGGCGGAGCAGGTTTTATCGGCTCTNNTATGTGATCAGCTGTTAGCCGATAGACATAGTGTTATTGTGCTAGACAACTTGATCACTGGCAGCATTGACAATGTAGCCCACCTGACCGATACAAAGATGTTTCGCTTCATTAACCAAAATGTAGCGTATTACATTGATCTTCCAAATCCAGTAGAAGCTGTGATGCACTTCGCTTCTCCGGCAAGCCCATCACAAACTGCACCTAACGGATATCTGCAGCTTCCGATACAAACCCTAAAGGCAGGTGCGTTAGGTACCCTCAATGCCCTAGGAGTAGCGAAAAGATATGATGCTCTTTTTATGCTTGCATCAACATCAGAAGTATATGGTGATCCTTTAGTGCATCCTCAAAATGAAAATTACTGGGGCAATGTAGACCCAGTAGGACCACGCTCAGTTTACGATGAGGCAAAACGGTTTGCTGAAGCACTAACAATGGCTTATCACCGAACTCATGGAGTCAGAACCCGAATAGTACGCATTTTCAACACTTATGGACCTAGGATGGCGCTAGATGACGGTAGAGTAGTACCTAATTTCATATGTCAGGCTCTAAAAGGAAAGCCTCTAACTGTTTACGGTGATGGATCACAAACACGGAGCTTTTGTTATGTAGATGACCTCGTAGATGGACTAACACGTCTGATGTCCTCGGGAATCACAGAACCTACTAATATAGGAAATCCTCACGAAGTTACCATATTACAGTTCGCTCACACAATAAATGGTCTGACAGATAATTCTGCTGGAACTATTCTAGAAGACAAACGTACACAAGGAGACCCTCAGCAACGCAAGCCTGATATCTCAAAAGCTGAAAAATTGCTCAGCTGGAAACCACAGGTGAAATTGGAGGAAGGATTAACACGCACAATATCATACTTTAGAAACAAATTATCTGATAGCGATTAGCGTTTTCTCTGAAACAATCACTCAATATCAAAATGCCATGTACCAGAACAAACTGCAAAGGAATGTAATTCTATCAGCAACGATAATAGGTATCGGCATACTATTGTTATCATTAAGTTACAGAGGATCATTAAACCAATTCAAAGGTCTAATTAGTACTATGATAACACCTTTGCAAGTCCACATATACTCTATAGTTGAACCACTTTTCACATATGAACAACGTGCTCCTGAAGAACTGGTAAATCTCAACGCAACACTAACAACGGAGAATGCAATATTACGTTCTGAGAATATACGTCTGAACGAAACCATATATGAGCGAGACATGCTAGCAGCGCTGCTCAATTACACTCAACTAGATAATGTCCACACATACCTCACTGCCAATGTCATCGGTAAAGATACTAGCAGTTTCTTACAGTACATCATAATTAATATCGGTACTACTGGTGGTGTGCAACGTGACATGCCAGTTGTGACACATGCAGGACTAGTAGGTATAATAAACGAAGCCACTCCTCGAGCCAGCAAAGTCTTGCTTTTAAACAGTGACCAAATGGCAATCAACGTAAAAGTTCAGAATTCACGAGCTCATGGAGTGCTATTTGGGCAAGCATCCAAAGATATGAGGCTTAGATATATACTGCTTGATGCTACTATTAAATCAGGTGATCTGGTTGTTACGTCCGGATTAGGAGGTTCACTCCCAGCTAATATTCTTGTTGGAGAAATAGCTTCTGTGCGAAGTCGTGCTTATGACGTTTTTCAAGAGGCAGAAGTTTTACCATTGGTTGACTTAGATGGCATAGAAATCGTAATGATTATTACTGACTTCACCCCCACTGACCTAAACCCACTTCTGAGCACACCTATTCCAGACGACCTTTGAGAAACATAATCATCGCTCTACTATTACTTCCACTGCTAGCTATCCTTCAGAGCACACTTTTACCATATTTCAGTTGGCACAGTAAAATCAAGTTAGACTTGGTCTTGGTAATCGTACTATCTTGGAATCTAGTATATCCCAATAGAGAAAGTATATTGTGGGCACTAATAGGTGGCTTAATGATGGATTCTCTCTCAGGAAGTCACATGGGCACAAGCGTAACAGCACTTGTCACAGCTAGTCTGATAGCAAACTTGGGGAGCTCGCGTGTCTGGTCAAGCCACATCATTCTAAGGATTTCCGTAGCTATCGCCGGTAGCATAATCTACTATCTAGTGTATTTTCTCTTATTAGCTACTACTGGTTGGCGAACTGATTGGACAAATCTACCAATCGACAATTTATTACGTTCCATTCCAATCAACGTATTGCTTATGATGCTGATCTTGCCGCCAGCACGATGGTTAGCATTGCGAATAACACGACAGGATGTTGACATATAAGATGAATTCGTTGCCATTCGTATCTCCCTGGCGCACTGGAACACTATATGCCTTGATGGCTATCTCCATCATAACAGTTATTGGGCAACTCATTCGGTTGCAAGTAGTTGAACATGAAGAATTAACAGCACTCGCAGTCGAGAACAGACAAGCAAGAATAAATTCTCCAGCTCCGCGCGGAGTGATTTACGATCGCAACGGAGTAATCCTTGCACACAATATACCATCATATGATGTAATCATAACCCCAGCAGAACTGCCTGAAGATGACCTAAGATTACAGGAAATATATCAGCGGATTGCCGCAATCACAGGAGCACCTATCAGCACACCTCCTCTTGATGCAGGCGATGTTAGCAGCAACAGACTAGGTGAAAATGCTCCACCACCTGGTATTACAGAAGTGGTTTTCATACAGGAATCAATTGCACCGTATGAATCAGTAGTTGTCGCATCAGATGTACCTAGAGAGGTAGCTTTAACACTAAGTGAAGAGCTTCGCAACCTTCCAGGCGTAGGAATACAAATAACACCAATGCGCGATTATCCAACAGGCGCACTAACATCACACGTAGTAGGCTATATGGGGCCAATTACAGAAGCAGCTAAAGATTTTTATATAGACAGAGGATTTGACGCTTTTAGGGACAAAATTGGATACTCTGGGGTAGAAGCTTTCATGCAAGATACTCTAGCAGGCCAAAACGGATCTAAGCTCATTGAACAGGATGTAGCAGGCCTAGAATTAAGGGTTATAGGTGAAGTGACAAACCCGAAGCCTGGTGAAAGCATAGTATTGACCATAGATGTGCAACTACAAGCGATTGCTGAAGGTGCCTTAAGGCAACGCATGAAAGTAGAAAATCAATATAGAAATGGACAACCAGTAACTAATGGAGTAGTAATAGCTATGAATCCACAGACTGGTGAAATCCTCTCAATGGTGTCATTACCAAACTATGACAATCAGCAATTCGCGCGTTATATTCCCATAGATTACTACACTGAACTAGTCAATCATCCGCATCATCCTTTACTTAACCAGGCAATTAGCGGACTACACCCACCTGGATCTGTGTTTAAGTTAGTGGTTGCATCAGGTGCTCTACAGGAAGGGATCGTATCTTCCGAACAATTTATCAATGATCCTGGTGAAATTGAAATAACCAATAGATATTTCCCAAATGATCCTGGTAAGACAAGAAAGGTAGTTTGTTGGAAACGCGATGGACATGGACCAGTAGACTTCATCACTGGTATAGCACAATCCTGCGACGTATATTTTTACGCTCTCGGAGGTGGCTATGACGATGGTGGAGTAACAAATGGTGGTCTAGGCATTGACAGAATATATCAATACGCTACCTGGTTAGGATATAACCAAATTACTGGTATAGAGCTGCCGGGAGAATTATCAGGACTTGTACCCAATAGGGAGTGGAAACGTATTAATATTGGTGAAAATTGGTCAACTGGCGACACATATATAGCTTCTATTGGTCAGGGATATATACTGTCAACCCCATTGCAAGTGCTCAATTCATTCACTCCATTTATTAACGATGGAGCATTAATAAAACCTACTATAATCCGCGAAATTCTGGATGGAGAGGGTAATGTTATAGAAGCATTCCAACCACGTATAATCCACCAAACTCCTATCAAGCGTTCTATCATAGAAAAGGTTAGTAAGGGCCTGCAGCAAGTCATGGTAGACGGCACTGGAGATAGATTACAACCAATTGATGGCATAACATTAGCTGGGAAAACTGGTACAGCTGAATATTGCGATAACATTGCGCAACAAGCGGGCCGATGCAAATTCGGGGCATGGCCAGCACATGCCTGGTTCGTAGCATATGGTCCATACGATAATCCGGAAATAGCTATACTAGCATTTGTTTACAGTGGTGAGGAAGGTGCCACAGTAGCAGGACCCATAGTTATGGATATCATGGATGCATATTTCGAACTGCAAAACATAAAAAAGATTGATTCAGTACAATGAAATGATATCAAACATATTAGTCGTCTACCTCAACATATACTATAGTTATAATCTCACAATAATATTTAGTTGCTCAAATTACGATATGTAATATGTCCATATTATTCAGATATAAATCAAGAACCGAAAGCACAATAGGTAAGAGACGTGAATTATGGAGGAATTTTGACTGGGGACTAATTGTTGCAGTAGCTCTTCTGATAACCTTCGGAACAGCCATGATCAGATCTAGTACGTTTGAGCACCCCACCCTGTATGATGCTCCTAGGAAACAAATACAATATGCAATTGTAGGATTTGTGCTTATCTGGACATTGGCGTCTATAGATTATCGTTATTGGCAAAGCCTTTCCACACTCCTTTATGTGATAATTATCATGGTTCTATTGGGAGTATTTGTAGTAGGAGTTGTAGCTGGTGGTGCACAGCGTTGGTTCGACTTCTTTGGTCTATTTTCTATTCAACCGTCTGAGCTGGCAAAAATCGGTAGTGTAATATGGATTGCAAGCTTTTTTGCTAATCGGCGTGAGCAGTTAAACAAGTTCAGGTGGGTTATTCTTTCTATCTTCCATGCAGGTATTCCTGCAGCTCTAGTAATGGCTCAACCTGATCTTAGTTCCGCTGTCATGATTATCGTAGTATGGCTAAGTATACTTTGGGCTGCAGGCTTACGCCCCCAGCACCTAGCAATATTGTCTGGGGCCAGCATGGCCGGCTTGCCAGCAATATGGATACTGATGGAAGAGTATCAACGTAACAGGATAATTAATTTCCTGAATCCCTCACTTGATCCCGGAGCCCAGTACAATGTGCGCCAAGCTATAATTAGCATAGGATCTGGCGGATGGTTTGGGCAAGGATATAACCAAGCATCGCAAGTACAACTGCGTTTTTTGAAAGTCCGACACACTGACTTTATTTTCTCTGCCACGGCAGCAGAATTTGGTTTGGTAGGTGTAACAATAATAATGTTGCTGTTCGTAGTTATAGCGTGGCGAATACTCCGAATAGGCAACAATGCAAAAGATGCATTTGGTGCATACTTGTGCTATGGAATGGGTATGATGATTTTCGCACAGGCATTCTTCAATATAGGAATGAACCTAAACCTTCTACCAGTAATTGGACTCCCTCTACCTTTTTTTAGTTATGGAGGTAGCGCACTGCTGACTCTCAGTATAGGACTCGGAATAGTGCAAAGCGTAGCACTAAATCAAAATAAGCATGAATATTAGCTCAACACGCGTCCGCTTTGCACCATCACCCACCGGTCACCTACACATAGGAGGTGCACGGACAGCCTTATATAACTACCTCTTTGCACGACGAAATGGTGGTAGTATGCTGCTTCGCATAGAAGATACTGATCGCAATAGATATGTTGAAGGCTCAGAAGAACAACTAATCAAGGATCTCAAATGGTTGGGTATTAATTGGGATGAAGGGCCAGACGTTGGCGGAATACATTCTCCTTACACACAATCAGAGAGGACCAAGTTACATCGCAGTCACGCAGAGCATCTGGTAAATATAGGCAAAGCATATTATTGCTTCTGCAACAAAGCTCGACTGAAATCGATACGCTCTGGATACAATAAGTACGATGGCCACTGCCGTGACACTGACACCAATATTACATTACAAAGAGTAGCTTCGGGAGAAGAACATACAATACGATTCCGTAGTCCGAATCGAGGAACTACTACAGTAAATGATCTAATCAGGAAAAACATAACAGTACAAAATGAACAATTAGAAGATTTTATTCTGTTTAAGTCCGATGGATTTCCCGTGTATCATTTGGCTGCCATGGTAGATGACCATGTGATGGGTATAACACATGTGATACGGGGTGAGGAATGGCTATCTAGCCTTGCGAAACACGCGCTAATAATACGGGCATTTGGATGGTCAGAGCCAGTCTGGTGTCACCTATCCGTACTAAAGCAGCCAGGTGGCAAGGGTAAAATGAGTAAGAGGGATGCAAAGACGGAAGAACACCCTGATAGCCACTCAATTTTTGTACATGATCTAAGAAATAGAGGTTTTCATCCAGGAGCAATAATAAACTGGATGGTGCTTATGGGCTGGAGTTTAGACGACAAACAAGAAGACTTTAACCTTGTTGATCTGGAAAAAGTCTTTGATCTAGAACGTATCAATCCATCACCAGCAGCAGTAAATTTCGGAAAATTAGACCATTTTCAAGGTAAGTATGTCAGACAGATGTCAGAAAGTGAAATTGCAGCCAATATTAAGCCATTCCTATTCAAATCGGGGCTCGAGCCTGATGACACAATGATGTCAAAACTTGTACCGCTAATCAAAAACCGCATCGTAACATTTGAAGACTCAGTTCAATGGCTCAGTTTTTTCTTCAAAAAAGAAATTATATTAGCACCTTCTGACCTCGTAGGTAAGAAATCCACAATAAAAGAGACACTTGTAATATTACAACAGGTGAAACTAACTTTGGAACAATTACCATCACTTGAACACGAAAATATCGAATCAAAATTGAGATTACTGGCAAACAAATTGGACTTAAAACTTGGTCAGTTACTAAATCCAGTGCGCTTAGCTATAAGTGGTCAACAGGTAAGCCCCCCACTATTTGAAACACTAGAAATTCTCGGGTCCGATCTGGTACTTGACCGTATCCAAGAAGCCATCAAATTACTAGAAGATATTTACTGATTTGTTCGCTATGGTAAAATCCTACCAACGCTGGGGGATAGTTTAGTTGGTAGAACAGCGGATTCTGGCTCCGCCAGCTCAGGTTCGAATCCTGGTCCCCCAGTCTAGCAAACATGTAATACTGTTGGCAGACATTATGATATACTGCTACTAACACATCGGTCTGTTAGCAAATATCATAACCACTGCAGCTAAGGTAACAAGGAGTAAAACAGCCATGTCCAAACACACAAGAGCATTGAAACAGGCAGAACGAGACTATTCAAAGGCTACTGACAGACTCGAACAACTGCAGATGGAACACGACAGGATGCAAAAATCATTAGATGAAAATGAGCAGGATAATACTGAAGGTATCCAGAAAGAACTTAGTGCTATAACTGAGCGTATATCCAAAGCTCAAACTGCACGCAAGAAGACCAAATCCAAGGTAGCAGAAGCAGAAATGTTCGTTATGAGAAACAAATATTAAGCTAATTCCGTGATGGGTACGTACAACTTTTAGGGTTGACAAGCATGAAATGACACGGTATGATGTTTTACTAGCAATAAAAAGTGACAGGATAAAGGTTCGAGTTGCAGTTAATCAGTGTAGGTTTATTAGCAAGATTAGTCTAATCCCCAGTGGTAATGCTCACTTGATTGGTAAACAATTACAGAATCGTTTTTGAAAATAAGGAAAGGAGTTTGTCTTATGAGTGAAAGAGAGACTGGTACAGTGAAGTGGTTTAACGATGCAAAAGGTTTTGGATTCATCTCCCGTGAGGAAGGTGATGATTGCTTCGTCCACTACAGTGCCATAAATGCCGATGGTTTTCGGAGCCTACATGAAGGTCAACAAGTTGAATTTACAGTTGAGCCATCAGACAGGGGTCCAAAAGCCATCGACGTAGCAATAGTATAATTCTACCTTTTCCTGTCACTCCATGGAGAATTAGGGCTAACAGTCTAGCTTAAATACCATACGTGGTCGTCACGTATGGTATTTAAGCTGAAATTAATTGTGAATAGCAGTAGATATTTCCGATCACATTAGACTGTTAATAAGAAAATGTATGGTAATAACACTAGCTTTTGTTATTGTTCGCTTTTTGTATACGTGCCCAAGTATCACGTAAAGTCACTGTACGATTGAACACTAAGTGTTCAACACTAGAATCTACACTATCTACACAAAAATAACCTTGCCTCTCTAGCTGCAATCGGCTTCCAGAAGTAACGTCAGCTAAGCTGGGTTCCAATTTACATCCATGTATAATCTCAATAGATGCTGGATTCAATATTGAATCTAGATCCTCCACAGGTACCGAAGCAGGATCATTAATTGCAAACAATCTATCATACAAACGCACCTCGGCATCTACAGAATGAGCAGCAGAAACCCAGTGCAATGTTGCTTTTACTTTACGGCCATCTGAAGCAAATCCTCCCCTAGTGTCAGGGTCATAAGTGCACCTCAGTTCCTCTACCTCACCAGTTTCGGGATTACGTATTACTGACTCGTACCTAATAAAATAAGCATATCTTAGACGTACTTCTTGTCCAGGCGCTAATCGATAGAACTTCTTGGGTGGATTCTCAAGAAAATCATCACGTTCTATGTAAAGGACTCGTGAAAACGGTACTTTACGTGTGCCCATAGCCGCATCCTCGGGATTGTTGATTGCATTAATTTGTTCTACTTGATCTTCAGGATAGTTTACTATCACTACGCGTATAGGTCTTAGTACACCCATAGCTCTTTGTACTGTCCTGTTGAGATGTTGCCTCAGGATATGCTCCAATAATGCCAAGTCCACTGTGGTATTACGTTTGGCCACTCCAATCCTATCACAAAACTCTCGCAGAGCCTCAGGAGTATAACCACGCCGGCGCATTCCTGATATAGTTGGCATACGAGGATCATCCCATCCACTCACATGGCCACAATCGATGAGAGCTGCAAGCCTACGCTTGCTGAGAACAGTGTAATTTAAATTCAGTCTAGCAAACTCAATTTGACGAGGATGATCCACACCAAGTGCATCAAGAAACCAGTCATATAAAGGCCTATTATTCTCGAATTCCAAGGTGCAAATGGAATGAGTTACACCTTCGATTGAGTCACACTGTCCATGAGCAAAATCATACATTGGATAGATACACCATTCGTTTCCAGTGCGATGGTGCGATACATGCAGTATGCGATACATTACTGGATCCCTCAGATTCATATTACTACTGCTCATATCTATTTTCGCCCGAAGAACATGACTTCCCTCTTTGAATTCCTTATTACGCATTCTCTCGAACAAATCTATATTTTCTTCTATTGACCGATCACGATAAGGACTATCACGTCCTGGCTCTTTTAGCGTGCCTCGATAAGCACGAATGTCTTCAGCACTTAGGCTATCAACATATGCCTTTCCAGAATGTATCAGCTGTATCGCAAATTGATACAACTCAGAGAAGTAATCTGAGGCACAGTGAAAATTGTTGCCCCAATCAAATCCAAGCCAATTAACATCTTCGATAATAGCTTGTGCAAATTCGGACCCTTCTTTTGCAGGATTGGTATCGTCTAATCGTAAGCTACAAACTCCTTCATAGTCAGCGGCAATACCAAAATTCAAGCAAATAGATTTAGCATGTCCAATATGCAAATGCCCGTTTGGCTCAGGAGGAAAGCGAGTCTGAACCCTGCCATTGAACTTGCCATCTTTCACATCCTTAGATACTATCAAGGAGACAAAGTTATTTTGTGATTCTTTGTATGGTTTGATTACTGAACTATTTGTTTTCGGTTCCATTGGCACCTTTCATATACATCGTAAAATATCTTTAACTAAAAATCAATTGTTTGCTGGCCTAATGCCTAGACGAACTTTCTTGCGCTTCTCTCCATCGGCCATAAGTTGCTTTTCTTTCGTCGTCTCACAAATAAGTCGAGGGACTAACGTTGGTCTTCCTTGATGATCGAGAGCCACATATACAAAAAATGCTGAGTTTGTTTCTACAACATGACCAGTAAGCGGGTTTTCCGCATCTACTCTAACTAACACTTCCAAAGATGTACGCCCTACCCAACTTACCTGTGCATTTACATGCAACAAAGATCCAACCTGTACTGGCTCATCGAATGTCATCGATTCTACAAATACTGTAACTGCATGTCTCCCAGCATGCCGCATAGCAGCTAGACTTCCGGCCTCATCAGTAAGCTTCATTATCACGCCCCCATGCACGTTACCGAGCGGATTAGCATGCTCAGGCAACATCAACTGTGCTAAATGTACACAAGACTTAGAAGATGCTTTACCCAACTCTAGATCATTATTTCGCATATTATTACTGTATACCTTACTCCAATCATGAATATTGTGCCAAGTTCTTGTAAACCCTCAACAAGTTTACTGCAGATGATTGCCAACTAAATTGCTCAACCCGCTCAAATCCTTTTTTTCGAAGAGTTTCTCTGAGATCCACATTACTCAGCAATTTCAACATCGCCGCTGACATAGCTTCTACATCTCTAGGATCAACGAACAAAGCAGCGGCTCCTGCCACTTCTGGTAAGCAGGAAACATTAGATGCAAGCACAGGAACTCCACAAGCCATCGCCTCTAATACCGGTAACCCAAAACCTTCGTACAGAGACGGAAAAGCCATAACATCTGCCGATGAATATAGAGCCGATAAATCCTCATCTGCAACAAAACCAGCGAACAAGACTCGGTGTTGCAATCCACGTAATCTCACCAGGTCATGTACTTCTTCATAACTCCAACCTTGACCACCAGCTAACACGAGATTATAGTCAGAATCTCGTAGAGCAAGCTCGAATGCTTTGATTAAAGCTATATGATTCTTACGAGGCTGCAACGTGCCAACGGATAATACAAATGGTTGATCACCCAAGTTGTAACGTTTGCGCACTTTCATTAATTGACTCGAATCCAGGATAGGACGGAAAGCAGATGATACCCCAGCATAAAGTACTGTTATTTTGTCTTCCGGAGTTAAATATAATTCAATAAGATCATCTTTGGTAGATTGCGAATCCGCCAAAATATGTGTGGCGAGTCGTACAGAGCGCTTAACTGCCACTTCCAGATATCCGCGCAATCTTGGAGCAGCAGATTCTGGATCTCGCAAAAATGACAAATCATGTACTGTAAGCAGAGTAGGTATACCACTTAATGTCGGGGGTAAGGTAAAATCGGGAGAGTGGTATATATCTATAAAACCAGTAATAAGTTCCACAGGTAACGGTAAACGAATACGTTGCCAAATTCGCGCAAGCCAAATATCATTCATAGGCAGATGCCGAACACGAAAATTGTCTGGTAAATCAAGCATGGCATGGTTAGATTTATTGTTGCTGGCATAGAAAAGACTGTATTGATTACTTTGATCAATATTAGATAATGCACATAGCATCTCTCGCACGTAACGTCCTATACCACCACCCTGTTGAACTGCGGCGGTGATTTCTAACCCAATTCTCACAGTTGTGCTTTACTCAACATCATCATAAGTCCAATAGCGATTGACGAAAAAATTCCAGAACAATATTGCGGCAACGGCAGACACTTGGCCTATATTTGTTCCTAACAGCAGTCCATTATTAACTCCATAATCAATCTGCAATCTTGGAATTAATGCGGAGCTAACTAAGCCAAATATCAAAAGGTTTAAAACAAGACCAATTATATTAACAACCGTGAACTGGATCACCTGAACTCTAATACTTTTAGACCGTGACTCAGGATATATCCAGTAACGATTCCAAAAAAAGTTGCTGGTCAACGCAAGAGTAAAAGATGTGGTTTTTGATACAAGACGCAGTAAACCT
>DCAJ01000117.1:35415-35736 GCA_002311455.1 Anaerolineales bacterium UBA1136
TGTAGACATTCCTAGCAAACCTATCATGATATTCAGTACGCCTGTATCAATCACAAAACCAATAGCACCCACAATGCTAAATTTTACAAAACGTCGCACTTCGCGGCGGTTAAATGCGGTGAACTTCATAAATATCGCTCATAAAAACAATAACATTGTAATTACGCACTCATGCAAACGAACTATTGTTGCCAACTCTAGCTTTAACCACAGATAATACACCTAGTAAGCCACCTAAAACCAAGTGTATGTTGTTCACAAATAGGTTGTCTACAAAATTATGTACCCCAAGATGTGTCCATACACCCAATAATCCTAGTG
>DCAJ01000117.1:35851-42820 GCA_002311455.1 Anaerolineales bacterium UBA1136
TAGCACGTTGATCGTTTTCAAATAAACATAGCCCCACAAAAACACATAAGCACCTAAGCCAAGAAGCCCAGTTTCAGCTGCAACGTTCAAATACACATTGTGAGCGTGCCCAAGAGGACTTTTCCAGTTCACCAGTCGATATTGTGGGTAGACAACCTGATAATTGCCCATGCCCACTCCGAACCAGGGATGTGCTTCCACCATGTTACTTGCTGCCTGCCAGTGTGCAGCCCTTTCTACAACAGAAAAATTGGTCTCGTCAATAGAAGACCGACGCACATCCTGAATACTCACATATTCCACTATTGAATTCATCCTAGTCTCAAGATGATCTGGTACAAGTCCTAGATTAAGTGCCGTAGCACCAAAAGCAACAGCAGTAATTACCATGATTACACCAATAATTGGTCTATATGGCAAGAAAAATAACATTACTAAAAATGCTATCGTAGCACCAATCCATGCACCACGAGAATAGGATGCTATTAATGCACATATAATCAAAACTGTAATTGTTGAAGTGATCATAACAAGTACTCTGTAAGTAGAATTTGTCTGTTTTGACACCTTATTTTGGAGTAAGTTCAACAAAATTCCCACTGCAAGCGGCCAAACTAAACCCATAAATCCGCCAAATGGATTTGGCTGCTCGAAAGTACCATACGCCCGGAAAAGTCCTGATGTCAATTTGAAAGACTCGGGTCCAGCACCCCGCATAATAAATTGCCATAGGCCGATTAATGCCTGAAGACAACCAGAGGCTAAAACAAATACTATAACCCATTTTTCCATATCTCGATTCACACAGCAATTAAACACGAGAACCATGACCACAAGTATTTGAATCCATTTGATTAGCTCGGTCATACCATAATAAATATTTGTAGCTCCCCACAAAGATAGCAAACCAACACACAAATAGATAGCCATGATTTTAGCCGTCATAGGGACTCGAATTATAGTAGTTTTACTACTCACAAAACGAACAAACCAAGCAAAAACAAATAGCGAAAATAATATCTGACCAGGATATACAGATACATCTGGCCAAACAGCTGCAACTAATGCACGTAACGGTCCAACAATAATTGCAAGACCAAGAGCCACCATTGGCTCAAGCAGCGACGCAAAAATGGCAATTAAACTAGCTACTATCAAGAAACCCCAAGTAGCAGGAATAATTCCTACAAGCATAGATATCAAGCTACCTGCTATCAGTAGCCCCAACAGATTTTTATGTGTATATAAAATTGACGGTTTCACAACAGATGCTCGGAGTCCAGGCACTTAGGACCATTAGTTATGTTGAGTGCTGCCACGCTCCAATCCCACCAAGAAACGTGCTAGACTATCAAGATCATCTAGAATATATCCAGCACCACGAGCAACACATGTTAGTGGATCTTCAGCTACCCAGCAATCCATATTAATCTCATCTTGCATTCTTTCCGACAAACCTTGAAGCTGCGATACTCCACCAGCCAAACAAACTCCCGATTCCATTAAGTCAGCAATTATCTCTGGAGGAGTTTCATCAATCGCCTCCTTTACTAAGTCAACAAGAGCGCGTGTAGACTCTGCTAAAGCACCTCTAATCTCTATAGAAGACACTTCAATAGAATCAGGAAGACCAGTCACGAGATTACGACCCCTAAGAACAGTTACCTTTTCCTCTGGCAAGGAATGAGCAGACCCCACATCTATTTTCACTCGCTCGGCCATTCGTTCCCCAATTGCTAGGTTGTATTTTGTACGGGCATACTGAATGATGTCTTCATCCATCTCGTCACCTGCTACTCGTAAAGATCGACTAAGTACTACACCGCCCATTGAAAACACAGCAATCTCAGTAGTTCCTCCACCAATATCTATCACCATAGACCCACGAGCCTCACCAATAGGTAGTCCAGCACCTATGGCAGCGGCCATTGGCTCTTCAATTAAATAAGCAGACCGAGCTCCAGCTGCAAGGGTAGCATCATAAACAGCTCTTTTTTCAACTTCTGTCACACCACTTGGTATACCCACTACTACACGAGGTCTAGGTATAGGGACATAACTTTGCTCATGAGCTTTATCAATGAAATAACGCAGCATCGCCTCCGTAATCTCAAACTCAGAAATTACGCCATCACGTAGGGGACGCACCGCCATAATATGTGTAGGTGTACGTCCAACAAGCTCCTTGGCCTCTGAACCTATAGCAAGCGGACGACGTGTCTTTTTGTCCACTACCACCCAAGATGGCTCATTTATTACTATGCCCTTGCCACGCACATATACAAGTGTATTGGCTGTGCCAAGGTCAATGCCAATATCTAGCGAAAAAAGGCCTAAAAACCAATTTAATGGACTAAATGCCAATAGGTATCTCCTGATTGAATCCAGAACCGTACGAAGCGCGATTATACCACGCAGGGACTCTCCTAATATGCTAGTAAACACACATGCTATAATCACATAAATGGATCTTTTAGGTAGATTACAAGAATTTAGGGAAAAAATATGTGCTGATTTGTGGAATAACGGACTGGTAATAGGAGTTTCAGGTGGACCAGACAGTATTACCCTATTACACCTACTTAGCAGATTTTCTGAGCTACCATCACAAGCAATAGTCGCACATTTAGACCATGGATTGCGCAATAATTCGCAAAAAGATGGACAATTTGTTGCAAATATATCCCAAGATTGGGGATTTCCAATAACTGTCGAGAGTAAAAATATAGCAGAAATTGCATCGAGCAACAAATTATCCATAGAAGATGCCGGAAGACAAGCGCGCTATACCTTTTTCAAAAGATTGGCAGACAAAAATAATATCAGACTAATTCTAGTCGGACACAATGCTGACGATCAAGTAGAGACTATACTGATGCATTTTGTACGGGGAACGGGCATTTCTGGATTAAGTGGCATGCGTACAATAACACCAATTGCTCCGAGCATGCTGAGTGTTTCAGCTTATGAGAAATCTGACATAGTCATAGGACGACCATTACTTTCTACTACACGGCAGGAAATACAAGAATATTGCTTAGAGAACAATCTGAACCCTATTCAAGACCCAAGCAACAATGACAACCGCTACTTGCGCAACCGCATACGTCACGAAATTGTTCCAATCCTAAAAGATATAAATCCGAACCTCAATCTAACTACTAGTCATATGTCTACTGTACTAAAACATAACCAACGAGTGTTGCAACAAGTAACTGGTGCAGCTTGGGATCACATCGTGACACATGCTGATAATCAGAAGATTGTGATAAGTCGTCCAAAATTCGGCCAAGTGCTTACGGGTATACAGTTAGAGATATTGCGATCCGCAATAAAACGTCTTAGACCAGACTTGCGTAACATAGATTTCAATCCTATTGCTAATGCCGCGGAATTCTCAAAAACAGGAGATGTCCGGCAAGAGTGCTCTTTACCCGGAAATCTGGTTATGAAGATTGATTATAAATGCCTGATAATTGTCGAAGCAGGGTTGGCAGTGAATCATCAAAATGGCTTACCACTTCTTATTAATGGCGAAACAATTTCAATCCAAACTCCAGGATCCATAACACTTAAAGCATGTGGCTGGAGAATATTGGTAGATTTTCCCAATAATATAAACTGGACGTCTATCTACAACAACAAAGATCGCTGGACAGTATATATTGACGGAGATAAATTAAAGGACGAGGGTCTACAACTCCGATCACGTCAATCTGGAGACAGATTCCAACCCCTCGGCATGGACGGCAAAAGCCAATCTCTAGCAAATTATATGACTAATGCTAGGATTCCCTATGAACTGCGAGATCGACTGCCTTTGCTTGTGAGTGGCGAACAAATACTATGGATAGCTGGATGGAGATCGGATCAGCGTTTACGAGTAAGAAATACCACCCAGACAATATGGCGTATCCGAATGGTTTGTCCACATAATGCGTCAAATAAATACTAATATCAGATCCATATCAGTATTTATAACTAGTCTATTGGTGTTAGTAGCGTTAACAACAGGATGCAACAACACGGCGGGGCAGAATACTACGCTGCGACTCGCAACCACGACTAGCACTGAAAATTCAGGTTTGTTACAGCACATATTGCCTGAATTTGAGAAGCAATTAGCAGTGACTGTAGAAGTAATAGCAGTGGGCACAGGTCAGGCTATTGCTCTCGGCAAATCAGGAGACGCGGACGTACTTCTAGTACATGCTCCAGATGTAGAAGACCAGTTTATAGCTGCAGGACATGGTACGGACCGCCAAAATTTCATGTATAACGATTTCATAATCGTAGGCCCCAAACGCGATCCTGCCTCCATCCAAGGGATGAGTAGTGCAGCACAAGCCATGACCACAATCTTTACAGCTAATGAGCCGTGGGCATCCCGCGGAGACGAATCGGGTACACACATCAAAGAAAATTTCCTATGGTCAGTAGCAGGAATAGAGCCTCTTGCCTCCGATAGTTGGTATTTTTCTCTAGGTCAGGGAATGGGAGCAACCTTACAATATTCCAATGAAACAGATTCTTATACATTGACAGATCGTGCCACCTACCTGACACAATCAGACCTGCTTCCTTTTCTTGACATAATGGTAGGAGGACAAAACATCTCCGATAATCCAGATTCCAATCTGTACAACCTATATAGCATAATTCCAGTAAATCCATCAAAAAGCATACTAGTGAACCACAAGTTAGCCTTACAATTTGTCGATTGGTTGCTCAGTACCGAGACACAACACCGTATCGCTACTTTCGGAGTATCGCAACTTGGTCAGCCGATATTTTATCCATTTGTGAGATAATCTCGTATATCACAAATCAAATATGGTAACACTGCTTCCGTTTCAGCAATCAAGGTACTTACGCAACAACATATTTTCAAGCTCTATTTCAGATAATGCGCACATTGCTTGAAGCTCTAAACGAATCGCTGTCTTTGATGTTTACACTGGATCAACGTTTGTTCAGTGTTGCCATACTTACTGTGCGAATCACCCTTTCATCACTAGCATTAAGTACCATAATAGGTTTGCCTATTGGCACTATGCTAGGTTTAGCAGGAAGAATACCTGCCAGAGGACTAATAATGGCCTTACTTTATACAGGTATGGGACTACCTCCGGTTGTAGTAGGTCTATTAGTATTCGTACTCCTATCTAGGTCGGGCCCCCTTGGATATTTAGAATGGTTGTTCTCGCCAAATGCTATGATATTAGCTCAGACCATAATAGCTCTACCACTGATAATCGGTTTAACAATGGCTGCAATGGGAACCGTTCATCCATCTCTAGCACCACAATTACGAGCACTAGGAGCAACAAGATGGCAAAGTGCTAAGACCATTCTCCTGGAGACAAGACATGGAATGTTGGCCGCTATTGCCGCTACGTACGGACGAATAGTAGCTGAAGTAGGGGCAGTATTGCTAGTCGGAGGGAATATAGAAACGAAAACTCGTGTGCTAACTACAGCTATAGTTCTTGAAACTCGCAAGGGATCTTTCGCATTAGCATTAGGGTTAGGTTTTATTCTTCTATCGCTTACATTCACCGCGAACATAATATTGCTGCGCTTTGGAAATTGGAATGACCACAAAAACTAATAATCAAGCTCTTTATCAGATTGAAAACCTACAAAAAGATTATGGTGAGCGTACTGTCCTACAAATAGAATCTTTGTCGATTCATCGCAGCGAAATTATAGCAATCTTAGGTCCAAGCGGCTCAGGTAAATCTACCCTACTGCGGATACTGAATTTTCTTGAGACGCCTACTCATGGCAAGTTATATTTTGATGGAACAGCAGTTGAAGATCTGCCTCCTATGGAAACCCTCAGAAGAGTTACAACTGTCTTTCAAAACCCACAATTGTTGAATAGATCTGTAAAAGCCAATGTTGAATTTGGCCTGGAAATACGAGGGAAATCCAATTATCATAATCAAGTAATTCAGTCCCTAGAACGNNTTGGAAATAAGAGGAAAATCCAAAGATCACAATCAAGTAGTGCAGACACTAGAACGTGTAGGACTTGCAGGACTGGAACAGAGCGGTGCATCCTCGCTCTCCGGAGGAGAACTCCAAAGAGTTGCTCTAGCAAGAGCTCTAGTACTCAAAACAGAAGCTTTACTACTTGATGAACCCACCTCCAATCTTGACCCATATAACACAAGCTTGATAGAATCGCTAATAAGTGAGCATCACCAAATGCACAAATCTACCATAGTCTTAGTAACACATAATTTGTTTCAAGCACGAAGGTTAGCCCAACGCTGTGCCTTGCTATTGGATGGGCAATTAGTTGAGGTTGCACCTACCAATACCTTCTTTGAGGCAGCCAATGACACGCGTGTGTCAGCATTTGTGCATGGTGATATGGTCTACTAAGTAGAATTGGTAGAGAACCAAACTGGACACTTTCACAATTGTGAAAATCTTTTACATTGTAAGTTAGAGAAATCAGATCAAACTAGAAATGATTTCCTGCAAAACTAAGTTATTCTCGAAATATTCATGACAGGTAACAAGGCGCTAGGACCGAGCTAGTACAATCTGAACAGCTACGCAAGTAATCGCCGTATCTTACGTCTTACCTCTCCCCACTGAACTTTAGAGAGACCAAGTTTACGGCGGAGCTTTTCTGGGTCCATCCCATCACGAAAATCACGGAGCGCACATGTCCAGCGAAGCATTTCAAATGAAATATGTTTACTTAATCCTGCACTATTGCTGATATCCTCTAAGCGATATTCCAAAAGACGTACAGACCATGGAAATACTCTTTCTGTGACATCGTAATGCGCAGTATAATTAGTGTAATCCTTCACCCAACTCGTGGATAGGTCAACTTTACGTTCTTTATGTATATGCCGCTTATCGGAGTATCTGACGTAAAGATAAGGTTGGTCGGGATTTTCAAGAACTAAGTGATTACACACCAGGCGGACCGTTTCACCCTTGCGT
>DCAJ01000117.1:42860-43175 GCA_002311455.1 Anaerolineales bacterium UBA1136
TTCACCCTTGCGTAAACCAGTGTGCAACAAAAACGTAAACAAAATGTATGGACGCATGTCTCCTTTTTTCTTACGCTTTCGTAACTTCTCTGCAGCATGTTGTGCCTGAGAAATTTCGAGTTCAGTCAAAATTACTGGCAAAGGACTGCGCACAGAGACATTAACCACTGCATCCGCAGGATCTACTGCAAGTCCAGAAACAGGAGTCAACCATCGAAAGAAAGATTTCAGGGACGTTATACGCCTATCCAATGTCTTAGTGGAACATGGTATACGGCGCTGATGTCTCATCCACTCTAAATAATCATTCAATGT